>CALIIL010000130.1 GCA_938017685.1 uncultured Chitinophagaceae bacterium | reverse complement strand
TGAGTAAACTCCTAAAGAATACTTTCGGGCTTTATTTAAAAATCGTTTTCTGCTTTAACAGGTACACCTTAGGAATATATTTTACTAATTTAAAAATTATAGCACTAAAAATAAGACGTTTTTAAGGGCCGACTAATTAGAAGCTTCAACTGGTTTATTTAAAATCTAATACGGTTGTTTTCAGGTATTTACTTCTATGGTTTTTTGTGCTGATGCCTACGCGTTTTTGTCTGGGGTTTAAGCATATTTTTCTATGACCGAGACTGGATACACCTTGGTCAATCAATAGTGCAAGAATGATAGATTAAGGGCTGCTAATCCCATAATGAATACACTCTGAGGAGTATTTTTTGGGACAGTTGGAACCTTTACGTTCATGACCAATAAATCCTGTCTTACCTGTATATATGGCATGGCATACTGCGCTGCTCCATAAGACACTGTCCGGTAACAATTTTTCCTTAATCGGTCGCATAGTTTTAAGCTTATTGTACAAGCCGTTTTTAAAACTGTCGGCCGATGGTGTGAGCTTATTAAAATAAATAAACCACTTGGGGTACATGCGTGCAATATTTAACCATTGAAGGGTTTCTTTTTCATTTTTGGTCATGTACTGGCAGCTATGACTTGTTTTGGTTAAAGACATAATACGTGCAGAGTCTTTAGCCGATCGCTTAATGATTATTTTGGTTGTGCTTGTTTGCGCCCAACAATTGGACACGCAAAACAGTAAAAAAAATGGAATAAATAGCCGCATATATTACAGAACGTAAATTACTGATTTAGATTTGTATGAAATAGTTAAATTTTTATGGAGGCAACAAAAAATATTGACGGACATCCTTATACGCATTATACCAAGGAGCAATTAAATGATAACGATATGCAAGATCATGCACGTGATTTTTATCAATGGTATGACCAGCGCAGAAGCATCCGTGAGTTCTCAGATAAGCCAGTTCCTAAGGATGTAATTGAAAATATATTATTGGCCGCCTCTACTGCGCCGAGTGGTGCGCATAAACAACCTTGGACTTTTTGTGTAATTGCTGACCCAGCTATTAAAAAACAAATTAGAGAGGCTGCTGAAGAAGAGGAGAAGAAGAGTTATGGAGGCCGCATGAGTGATACTTGGTTAAAGGACTTAGAACCTTTGGGTACAGATTGGCAAAAGCCTTTTCTTGAAATTGCCCCATATTTAATCATTGTTTTTAAAAGAAGCTATGAATTTGATGCGGATGGCTCAAAACACCAGAATTATTATGTTCAAGAGAGTGTAGGGCTGGCTTGTGGCTTTCTATTAAGTGCTATACATAAGGCAGGTTTAGGTGCATTAACGCATACGCCTAGCCCTATGAACTTCCTTACAAAATTGTTGAATAGACCTGAAAATGAAAAGCCATTCTTGCTTATTCCAGTTGGTCATGTAGCAGCGGATTGTTATGTACCAGATATTAAGCGAAAACCGCTGGAGGATATTTCGGTCTGGTTTGAGTAATACTTGCTTCAACGCCTTTAAAAAGTAATGTTAAATGATTTTGGGTATAGACATATGCTCGCGTATTAATTCGTATTTTGCAACGCATTTATGAGATACATTTCATTATTAATCCTTTGCCTGATTTCGTTTATAGCTGTTGATGCTCAAACGCCAGGAAATTTAGACAAAATTGTTGCTATAGTAGGTGAGCGTATTGTGCTTAAATCTGAGATTGAGTTAGCGCTTATAGATTACAAACAACAAAATCCTAATATCCCTGCTACAGCCAAGTGCGATGTGCTAGAACAAATACTAGGGCAAAAAATATTAGCCGAGCAAGCTGATAGAGATAGTATTATTGTTAGTGATGATGAAGTAGAGGGAACCCTTGAAAATAGAATTAGATATTTTGTCCAATACTATGGTTCTGAAGAGAAACTGGAAGCAACAAGCGGTAAAACTGTGTATCAATTAAAAGATGAATATAGACCGGTCTTTAAAGAGCAATTATTAGCTGAGCGTATGCAACAGCAAATAATGTCTGTTGTAAAAATTACACCCCAAGAGGTGAATGATTTTTATAAAACTATCCCCACCGATAGCTTACCTTATTATCCATCAACCGTAGAGGTTGGACAGATTATCTTGGCGCCAAGAATTAGTAAAGAAGTAGATAATTATGCCAAGGAAAAATTAGCGAATATTCGTAAAGATTTAAAAACGGGCGTGGCTGATTTTGCCACCCAAGCAGGTATTTATTCTGAAGATCCAGGAACTAGAAATAATGGAGGTGATTTAGGTTTGGTAGAGCGTTCTGGTTTAGTAAAAGAATTTGCAGCAGCAGCCTTTAGATTGCAGAAAGATGAAATTTCTGACATTGTAAAAACAGAATTTGGGTATCATATAATCAAAATGGTTAGTCGCCAAGGGCAGAAAGCTCGCCTCAGTCATATCTTAATTAAACCTCAAGTTACTTCTGTAGATATAAAAAGAACGGTAGATCTTGGTGATAGTTTAAGGGCTGAGTTAATGGCTAAAAAACTTACATTTAATAAAGCCGTTGACAAATTTTCATCAGATAAAAGAAGTAAGCTTACAGGTGGTATGGTCGCTAGCCGACAAACAGGGAGTACCATATTATCTACAGATGAATTAGACCCTGCAACAGCTATTGCGGTGCAAGAATTAGAAGTAGGACAGTATAGCAAGCCTCAGGAGTATGTAACTGAAACAGGAGATAAGACCGTAAGAATCTTATATCTTAAGTCTAGAACTGAGCCGCACAAGGCTAATTTAAAAGAAGATTATTACAGAATACAACAAGTAGCATTGAGCCAAAAACAAAACAAGTATTTAATGACTTGGTTGGAACAGCATATTCCTACATTCTATATTATGATTGATAAGGATTATCAGGATTGTGATAATGCTAAGAAATGGATGAGTAAAAATTAATAAGGAACTATGTACAAGTCAGATGTAGAAGCAGCCGATGCTTTAAAAGTAAAATACGAAGAGCTTAGAAAAGCGATTGCCCAAGTAATTGTAGGTCAAGATGATGTTGTGGAAAAAGTATTGATTTCTATTCTTTGTAATGGTCATAGCTTATTAGTCGGTGTGCCGGGCTTGGCCAAAACCTTATTGGTTCAAACTATATCTGATGTATTAGATTTAGATTTTAAGCGTGTACAGTTTACCCCTGATTTGATGCCTAGTGATATTACCGGTGCCGAAATTATGGATGAGAATCGCAACATGAAGTTTATGAAAGGTCCGCTTTTTGCAAACATTGTATTGGCCGATGAGATAAATCGTACACCTCCTAAAACGCAAGCAGCTTTATTAGAAGCCATGCAAGAACGTACCATTACAGTCAGTGGTGTGGAGCATAAGTTACCAGCTCCTTTCTTTGTATTAGCTACGCAAAATCCGATTGAGCAAGAGGGTACTTATCCATTGCCAGAAGCGCAACTGGATCGCTTTATGTTTAATATTTGGTTAGATTATCCTACTTATGATGAAGAGTTGCAAGTAATAAAAAATACGACTTCTGATAGAAAAGTAAGCTTGGAGCATGTATTGAGCGGGGAGGAAATATTGTATTTTCAGCAATTAGTACGTCGTGTGCCAGTGCCGGATAATGTGATGGAGTACGCAGTGAAGCTCGTTCACAAGACTAGACCAAACGAGCATGGTTCAGAGTTTGCACGAAATTATATTTCTTGGGGTGCGGGTCCTCGTGCTTCGCAAAATTTGATTTTGGGCGCTAAGTGTCATGCTTTATTGCGTGGTAAATACTCGCCAGATATTGAAGATGTACAAGCCGTAAGCTTAGCCATATTGAGACATAGAGTAGTGCGTAATTATAAGGCAGAGGCCGAAGGTTACTCTATTGAAGACGTGATTAAAGAATTAGCGAAGTAAGCATTCGTTTTTATTCTTGAATATAATACCCACGCATAGCATACACTTTAATGGGTCTATTACTATTTTGATTATTCATTTTGAATAAAATGCTGTCAGCATCTATGTTAGTAGGGATGTCTGTCCAGAGCCACTTTTTATTATTTGGGTCAAGCACACGGCCAAGTCTTATGCCGTGAGCATACAACTCTTCATTCTTATTATTATTAAGCGCAATAGTCATTGTGGGCATGTTCCAAATGTTCCATTCCTTGTCCACTAATTCTACAAGAGCTTCTAATCTAATGTGTGTTGCTTTATTATTTTTATTATAAGCATGTCTAATACACTTTTCTCTTAAGCCATCTTTATTCAATTGAACAAAGTTCATTTTTTCTAAAGTACTATCCTTTAAGCTTTGTATCTCTTGACTAAAAATCGTGTCGAGTATGGTAACATTTTTACCCTGCTGATACTTATTATCAATGAGTAAGAAGTCTTCTTTTGGTGATTCAAAACGCCCAACTGTTTTTCGCCAATAGGCATCTGATGTATCGTAGATACTTATTTGCCCTGCATGAGCTTGATAGGTATACCAAAGATTAAGATAGACACTTAGAAGACAGAATACCAAGGTTGCGGTTTTAATTAAAAAGCCTTTTCTTAAAACATAAGTAAAAAGGGCACCAATGCTTATGAACAGTACGGGATAAGATTGTATCATGGCTCGTCCGCCAAACCACCACACATCCCAAGAGGTTACAACGTATGTAAATAATAAAATGAATGCTATGATGAGCCAAGACGATTTTTTTTGTTGATATACAAAAGGCAAACCAACAAATGCAAGAATTAAAAATGGACAATAGCGCAACCAGCCCGATCGAGCGCTAAAACAATAATCCTTGATGTGCGGAGATAGCCAACTAAAACCTTGGTCTTCATAACTATATACGACCCAATCGCCACTAGCTAACTTCCAATATATTAGTTGAATGCACAGCATCAATACAAGTCCCAAGCTTGCCGATAGTAGGTGAGACCACTCTTTAGAAAAATGTATAAAGCGTTCTCGGATATTATTTATATTACTAATACCATAAAATAATGGAATGAGTATGCTCAATAATTCGGTCGGTCTAACGATAGTCATAAACCCAACTGTCAGTCCTATTAATAAGCCTTTGGCTTTACTAGGTGATTTATAATAACAATGTGTAATGAATAATAATAAACTGTAGAAAAAGAAAAGTGTATTATGCGATTGGGCTTGTTCTATTGCACCATAATTAAGATGATTACTGCCCCAAATAACACCAAGAATAAGCAAGGCCGAAATCTTATCTGTAAAGAAATGCAGCATGACACGCCTAAAAAGTATTAAACCAAAAATCAAGTACAGCAACATACCAATACCTACACTGTATTGATAAGGTCTAGAAAAACCATCGGCTTCGTAAGCACTATTATTTAAAGCAATGGTATGGCCAATTGCAAAAAATGGTGACATGAGTATACTCTGTCCAATGGGGTACTTCATAACCATATTGCCCGATGAGTGCTTGAAAGCCTGCTGCAATTCTGGTGTAGGCTCATACTTAGTTAGTATACTATCCTTCCAGTTGAGCTCTTTATAATCGTTATAAATGAAAAAAGCTGGTAGGTAAAAATAGTAGCCAGATACATCCCAACCTATGGTTGCCTCGCTTTGACCTTGGTCCCATTTGGGATAAAAGAAAAAACTAATACAAAGCATAAATACCAAGGATACAGCGAGTGCTATAAAGGATAATTTATTTTTCATCAATTATTATAAACGAATATATCCAATACTTATCAATTGAAATGTAAATTTGTGAGTACACATGGGACATTATTATACACTTGGAAAAATACCGCATAAACGCCACACGCAATTTAGAGATGAAAACGGTAAGCTTTATTCAGAGCAACTATTTTCAACTGAAGGCTTTTCTAATAATTATTCTTTGTTATACCACATACATCCACCAACCGAAATTGTACGTGTAGAAAAACCAAAAGATGTGAAACCAGTTGCTGCGACTGATGTGTTATTAAAGCACAGGAGTTTTGAAGGTTTTGATGTAAAGCCTAAGGCCGATTATTTAGATAGTAGAACGGTTGTTCTTTTCAATGGTGATTGCCATATAAGCTTAGCTGCTCCGCAGCAGAGTATGACGGATTATTTCTATAAAAATGCTGATGCCGATGAAGTGCTTTTTATCCATGAAGGAAGTGGAAAAGTGAAAACGCAATATGGCGAGTTGCCCTTTAAATATGGAGATTATGTAGTTATACCTCGTGGTGCAATTTATCAAATAGAATTTGACACAGATAAGAATCGCTTACTCATTACAGAAAGTTTTGGCCCAATACAACCACCTAAAAGATACTTGAGCAAATATGGTCAGTTGATGGAACACGCGCCATATTGTGAGCGTGATATTCAAAAACCACAATTTGTTGAAGCGATTGATGAAGCAGGCGAGTTCTTGATCAAGACCAAAAAGAAAGGCTTAGAATATCCAATTTATTATGCGCACCATCCATTTGATGTGGTAGGTTGGGATGGTCAAGAGTATCCATACATATTTAGCATTCATGACTTTGAGCCTATTACGGGGCGCGTGCATCAGCCACCGCCGGTACATCAGACATTTGATGGGAAAGATTTTGTCATTTGTTCATTCGTTCCTCGCTTATACGATTACCATCCCGATTCCATTCCTGCACCTTATAACCATAGCAATATTGATAGTGATGAATTATTGTATTATGTTGACGGTGAGTTTATGAGCCGCAAGCATGTTACGAAAGGGATGCTTACGCTGCACCCTGGAGGTATACCGCATGGTCCACATCCTGGAGCGGTAGAAAAGAGTATTGGACAGAAAGAAACGGCTGAGCTTGCTGTAATGATTGATACCTTTAGACCTTTGGAGCTAACGCAAGCTGCTTTGGATATAGAGGACGACAATTATATTATGAGCTGGGCAGAGTAGAAATTTTAGTGTCAAGTAGTTAGAAGTATGAAAATGTGCAAGGGGCAAATTATCCTCCCAGTCCCGATAACAACTGGGAGAGGGTAGGAAGGTGGAGAATACTTTTGTTCTATTTACTTTTTAATTAAGATTACAGCGCCTATCCTAACCCAATGAAATAGTTCATCCATTTCTTTATTCGTAACGGCTATGCAGCCCCAAGTACTTGAGTAACGGATATTGCGTTCATTTGTCTTTCCATATTTATCCGCATAGCCATGAATTTTAATATCGCCGCCAGGGTTTTGCCCTCGTTTTTTTGCGTTTCGTCTATCCCTATTGTTGGGATAAGAAATGCCTAGGTTTAAGTAGTAACTGCTCTTGGGATTTTTATCATTAATGTAATATTTTCCTTCAGGTGTGCGGTTGTCTCCTTGGCATTGTTTGTGTCCCATCGGGTTTTGGCCAATGGCTATTTTATAAGTTTTAATTAGGCGCCCTTTAGTGAAAATGATCATTTTTCGTTGGCTTTTATAGACTACAATTGAATCTATTTTATTCTTATAAGTAATAGCATTGGCCGTGCTATAAAATGGGAATAGTAAGATTGCAAAGAGCAAATACTTGTTCATATTAATATGGGATGCACTAAATGCTCTCATTCCATAAAAATTTATTCTTGGAAAGTTTACTAAAAGTCGTTAACTTCATTTTAAGATTTTTTAATAAGCTGCGTTATGAGAAATAAATTAATTACAACTTTTTTACTACTGGCAGGTGTTACTTTAACTGTATTACTTACAAGTGCAAGTGAAGATGAAATATTAGAGAACCAAAAAACATTTGATCAGTTACCTCCAATTGCTGAGGCATTCTTTATAAAAAAAATAATAGAACCCCTTGAAACGGGAGAAGACTATAATTTAATTTATAGTGTTAGTTACATACCTGATGAAGAATTACCTTCAGAACTAGGACTTTTAAGAGATGGAAGTGTTTATTTGCTTTTAAAAGATGATGGTGTATATCCCGACGAAACCGCTCGTGATTTTAAGTATACAGCTTACTTTAATGAAAATATTAATGACTTAATACAGGCAATTGAGCAAAATGAAGCCAAACTTACGGCTGATGGTGGTGTGCTTACTTTTAGAGGGCATGTGGGTGAGTATAAATCTTTAGATGATATTATAAAGTTTGATTTTCAGGCTTTTGCTTCGGGCGAAGAAGTGGAACTTGACCCATTAATCGTAAATATTGCAGATTGTGAAACAGAATTATTGAAACAAAACTCGTTGTTTATTACAGACTTATCTGTTGTAGAAGATCCAAGTAGAACCTTTAAAATGTCTCATAATGACCCAAAGGATAATCCAGATTTAGGTCTCATCCCAGCCTCCGGCAATCGAGTTGGCGCATGGACTTTTGGACAATTGATGAAGAATATGGCTAATACACCAGTGACCGGTGTAACTACAAAAGAGTTTTTAAGGGAATGGCTCCGACAATTTATTACCCCAGATACAATTGGAAGCTTTGCTCATGGCGCAAATTCATTTAATTTTACTTACGCAAATATTTCTGGACGCTTTAAACACAACTCACATACTGGTTTTAAAGCATTAATAGGTGACTGGATTGTAAAGGCGCGTCAGTCGTATGATACTTCTTATAATATTACGCCAAATATAGGTAATTGGGATACTGAATGGAATGGAACCAATGAAGATAGCCTGTTGGTATATGCTCCATTTAAATTAATGGCAATTGTTAATAGATTAGATTTAAGAGGTGGTACGGCCTATACCAATCAAATAAGTAATGCTGGTGAAACTCGCTTTATTTTTACATTGATAGATCCTTTTACTGGCTATCCTCCAGCACATTCTTGTATCGGTGCTGATAATAATAATAATAGTGCTCAACAGTTTACTAGCACAGCTATCGACTGGGTGGGTATGAATGTAATATTGGAGTTTGGCAATCCCATGACAAGTAATTGTGAACTTCATGACTTTGCTAATGATTGGTATCAATTATCTGATCATACATTAGGTTCTCCGGCTTATTTAACCGCCTTACAGGCTATTACAGATCAAGTTGTCTTGAGTGGGGCTGGTGGCACAAAAAATAAAAATCAAAGTTGTATTAATCAAATACGTACCAATGAAAAAATTGCATCTCAGGTGGAATGTATATATGCACCTGGATTTGGCGAATGGAATAAGGCCTCTTGGCAATTGCGCCAATTTGAATTAGTAGCTGGAACTAATGGCGATGGTCTGCTGCACGGCACCGTTTTAACCAATACACCAGTCGATATTGCTGATGGTTTCTCATTCAATGAAGCACCAAATATTAATTTACCACAATCTTCTGAAACTGATATTAGCAACCCAGTGCTATTATGGATATACGGAAATAATGGCTCGGATATAAATCGTATGCGGGTTAATAGTGGTATGTATAACCTTCCCGAACAGTTTTTAGCAGGTGCTGCAAGCATACATAAAGAGTCTGCTACGCATTTTGATTTTGATTGGCAAAATAGTTTACCACTTAACGCAAAGAATAACTTATCTACATTCTTTAATAATAATGCCGATGTAGCCAATCTGTTAGCCAAAAACATTAGACATCAAGTATCATTAAATACATGCCAAGGCTGCCACTCGGGAGAGACCAAAACAGGGTTTACACAAGTGTTTCCAAGAGGTTATGGGCAGCCTGCTAACTATTGGGATCCTATTCCAAGCGTTGTTGAGGCTAGCGAAATATATATTCCGACACCTATAGCAGGTAACCCTGCAATACCGGTTATTACTGGTACATCATTGGATCCGCGTTTTGGTAATGATCCAACGGCTAGTATACAAGGCAGTGATACAAATACAGAATTTACCTATAACCAAAGCACACAAGCTAATGTACTTAATGCCAATTTTATAGCTCAAGTGAGTAATACAACACACCAAGTAGTATCACCTTTTATTACGGGACGCAGGTACACTACTATTGATAATATGGTTAGTTGGCAAGATGATTTTTTGGATGACAATCAGGAATTTTCATTTTTACCACTTAATATTCAGCTTACTACTACGGTTATTGAACTTGATCAAATTTTAAATGGATTATTCTATGTAAATGACCCTGCTAATAAAGCAAGTACAACCACCTTACTTAATGGGAAAGGAGGAAAGTTTCCTCAACGACATAATGAACGGCATGGCTTTAATGAATTAGAAAAAAGACACCTAGACTTATGCCAATTCTTAAATACAAATTGTAATTCTCCAGGACTATTTTCTTTGATATTTGAAGTAGCTTTTTTACCAGCACCTATAGGCTCTCATTAATACTTATGAAGCTTTTTATTCAAATATTACTAGTTCTTTGTTTTGTCTCCTCAGCTATTCAGGCACAGAATACACTTAATTTTGATTCAACATTATTTTTATGTCAGGATAAATCTTATATAAATACTCAACGACAAGTTGAGGTAGACAACCTTGGAAATAAATATGTTATGGGTTTTTTTAAAAATTCACTAACCATTGATAATATTACTCTTACCCATAATTCATCTACTTATGAATATAGTCAGGCATTGTTTATAGCTAAATATGATTCAAATAAAAATTTAGTTTTGCTCAAAAAAATTGCTGAAGCAGATACATTGGCAAGTTTTTGTTTTAGCATTAATTGGTCGAGTTCTTTAGGAATAGCTATAAACTATTATGGAACTATTAAGTATTCAAATGATTCTATTACTTCGGCAGGAGGCGCTGACGTTTTAATAATTAAGAAAGACCTCAATTTATCTACTATTGGTAGTTATAATATTGGAAATATTAATAATGAGGTTATTAATAATAATTCAATAAGTTTTGATAAGTTGAATAATATTTATTTTACTTGTGGTTTTAATGGTTCTGTTATTGGTAATTATCCTAATTATGAACTAATCATTGGAAATGATACATTATTCGCAAATACAACTGATTTCTTAATTGCTAAATTTGATACATCTCTTAATCCGGTTAAAGCTTGGTCATATCCTTCCAACGGCAGTAAAGGTAGTGGAGGAATTTGTTACTCCGATGGGTATCTTTATGTACTTGGTGGTGTTACTTCAATTAATAATACAATTGGTGGAATAAATTTTAGTTATCCAATATATTATACAGCAAGGCACTTCGTAGCTAAGTTGGATACTCTTGGCAATGCTATTTGGGTACGCAAGTTTGGTAATGAGGATCAGTTTGCTTCTATGGGCGCTAATGCTTTAGCTGTGCAGGGCAATAGAGTGTATGTAGGTGGTAGTGGTTTTACTAATATGAGTAACACCTTTCATTTTGAGGGAGGTCCAACCTTAAATGGTAATGGAGCTAGCACAGAATATTATATATCGAGTTATGATACGGCGGGCAATTTTAAATGGAATACGATTGCCAAGAATTTTAATGAAGCAACGATAGCTAGTATGGCTTGTGATAGTTCGAGTAATGTATATGTAACCGGTCAGTTTGACACAAAGCTTCAATTCCCCAATGATACACTGATTACGCATGGTGGTCAAGATGCTTTTGTGCTAAGTTATGATAGCTCAGGTAACTACCGTTGGGCTATAAATGGAGGTGGCACAGGCGGCGATAGAGGCGATGATATAGCCCTGGATCATAATGGTAAACCCTGGATTGTTGGCGGAACGACTAGTACAGCATGCACCTTTGGTAATGACCTCATCCAAAACCCGTGGAGCAATGCCTTTTTCATGGCAAGTATAGATAGTATTGGTTATGCTGTAGGTGTTAATGATATAGATGATAAGAACATTGGTATTTTATTGTATCCCAATCCTGTGCATGATGAGTTGCTTATGCAAGTAAGGGATGCTAATAGCCAAGCGCAAGTGATTATATATGATTTATTGGGCCGAGTACGATTAAAGCAAGAAATGAAAGAGCAACAAAAAATTATTAATACGGCTGCTTTTCAAGCAGGTATATATATCGTAAAATATAGCACCGACGAACAAACCATAACGCATAAAATTATTGTGGAACATTAAAAATTAAAAATTATGAAAAATAAACTTACCATACTTCTCGTCTTTTTAGGCCTTTTCTCTTTAAACCTAAAAGCACAACAAGCAAGTGTCTTATTTCAAGTAGAGGAAGAGAACTATTTGAACATACATAATCTTATGCCCAATGCTATACTTGAAGAATATAGCACAATACACGGCGGAGCTATGCTTGGAACAATAACGTTGAATGAAAAAGGTGCAGTTCAAGCTAAGTATAAGCCGAACAACACACCCGCTTTTTTATTAAATAGAATAACGCCTAAAAACAAAGTGGGAGATAACAAGGTATACTTTACGCCTTCATTAGAGTTCAAGGCAGAGAACATTAGACTGGATCATATTGCAGATAGAGTTATAGTGAGTTGGGATGCTCAAGTTTATATACAAACGCCTATTCAATTTCAGGTAATTGCTAAAAAAGGTACCGATGAAAAAGTGCTAAAGACAATCAACGCCACAACCAGTACTGCTTTGTTAGGCTATGGTTATGAGGCTCCATTCGAGGAAGGTACAAGCTACTCCATTAGAATTCTTGCGAGTAACGATGCATTTAGATATGAAACAAAAGCTTTGTTATCAGAAGGAGGGAAAGAAATTTTAGTCTATCCAACAGTAAGCGCGCAAGATTTATTTGTCCGTTTACAAGAGGGAGATTTTGCAAGATATACGATTGTAAATATGCAAGGTAGTGTGGTGAAAAAAGGAATAATGCGTGCCTTAAATAATAAATTAAATATTGCGTCATTGAACGCGGGGCAATACATTATTTCTATTCAAGACAAGGATGATGCTTATCAATCATTTAAATTGCTTAAAGTAGATTATTAACTCTACTCAATCTCAAAGCGCTCTTTCTTAGGCAGGGTAGCCACCACTAAGCGGTACGAATCTTTAATCCATTCTTTTAATAAATCATCAGCATAACTGCCGTCTATGGCAATGGTGTTCCAATGTTTTTTACTCATGTGGTAGCCTGCTGTTATGGCTGGGTAAGCTTCGCGCAACTCAATGGCTTTTTCGGGGTCGCATTTTAGGTTTACTGATTTAAAACGGTCGACATCTGTTAGGGCAAACATTTTATTTTTAACCTTAAAAACGAGCACCTTTTCGTCAAAAGGGAAACCCTCTGTTGTAAAAGGTAATGAAAGACAAAAATCTCGGTAAGCTTCAATGTGCATGCTTTTGCTAAGGTACAGAGACCTGTGAGGTTTTTAAAACCTCACAGGTCTTTCATTAAAAAAAAACTTAACTTTGCCAAAAATATTAATACTATGAGTTCAACGACAGATACAGCAACAAATGCGGCACAAGAAACGGACTTCTTAACCTTAAACGGTACAGATTATATTGAGTTATATGTGGGTAATGCCAAGCAGTCGGCACATTATTATAAGACAGCTTTTGGCTTTCAAGGTCTAGCCTATGCAGGTCCTGAAACAGGGGTAAAAGATAGAGTATCTTATGTGCTAGTGCAGGATAAAGTAAGATTAATGCTCACTACTTCACTAAAAAGTGATAGCGAAATATCTGAACACCACAAAAAACATGGTGATGGTGTAAAGGTCTTAGCACTATGGGTAGATGATGCCTATGACGCTTATGAGCAAACGATTAAACGAGGCGGTAAGTCTTACATGGAGCCTAAAACAATTACGGATGATCATGGCGAGGTATGTATGAGTGGTATCTATACTTATGGCGAAACGGTGCATTTGTTTGTTGAAAGAAAGAACTATAAAGGAGCATTTATGCCAGGTTTTGAGAAGTGGGAGAGTACTTACAATCCTGAGCCAGTAGGTTTAAAATATATTGACCACTGCGTAGGAAATGTTGATTGGAATCAAATGAACCCTTGGGTAAAATTCTATGAAGATGTAATGGGCTTTAAAAACATATTGAGCTTCGATGATGAAGATATATCTACAGAATACTCTGCTCTTATGAGTAAGGTTATGAGTAATGGAAATGGTTATATCAAATTCCCAATTAATGAGCCAGCCGAAGGAAAGAAAAAATCTCAGATTGAAGAATATCTTGATTTCTACGAAGGAGAAGGTGTACAACATATTGCAATAGCAACGGATAATATTATTGAAACAGTTACTGCATTGCAGAACCGTGGTGTAGAGTTCTTGAATATTCCTGGTTCGTATTACGAAACAATACTGGATAGAGTAGGAGAGATTGACGAGGACTTAGCGCCATTAAAAGAGCTAGGTATCTTGATCGATAGAGATGAAGAAGGTTATTTATTACAAATATTTACTAAACCTGTTGAAGATAGACCAACGATGTTTTTTGAAATTATACAACGTAAGGGTGCACAAAGTTTTGGTAAAGGAAACTTTAAAGCATTATTCGAAGCGATAGAGCGTGAACAAGCGAATAGAGGTAATTTATAAGAAAAATAAAAAGTAATTAAAAAGCTCACTTCGGTGAGCTTTTTTTATGGTTTGGCCAAAAAGAATGTAATTTCGAGAATAGACTGTGGTTAATATTATAAAACATAAAAAGTGGTTGGTTGTTGTACTTACAACAATTGCCTTTATAGCGGTTAGTCTATTATACGAAATGGATTATTGGCTTATGCAAAAGCCCAAAAGTGTGCATGTATGGCGTCAATGCGATGGCGCATCTTATGCCCTTAATTATTATCAGAATAATCGTCCATTTTTTAAACCACAAGTGCATCATAGAATGGCTCGGGATGGTGAGACCTGTAGTGAATTTCCGCTGATATATTATGTAGCATCAAAATTATATGCTGTCTTCGGATATCATGATTATTATGTGCGTTGGATTGGTTATTTGATTTTTTATGCAAGTCTTATTGCTTTATCCCTTACGTCTTTGATTTTTATTCGAAATATATTTTTGGCTTTGTCGCCGGCATTGTTCTGGATGACTAGTTGCCTCAGTATGTATTATGCTGGTAATTTTTTACCTGATATGCCTGCTTTGAGTTGTGCAATTATTGGCTTCTACTTCTTTATTCGATTTACATCTTCCAATCATTTTGGAAGTTTTGTATGGGCCATATTTTTTTCAATGCTGGCCGCATTGTTTAAGGTATCTTCAGCTTTAATTTTTCTAGTACTTCTTATATTTTTCTTTTTCCAGCAGTTTATTACTAAGAAAATGTCTTTTCAATTAAAGCATTATTTAGTAGCCTTGATTGGTGTATTATTGGTATTTGCTTGGTTGATATACGCTAAGTGGTATAATGTGCAAGGTGGTTATCTTGGTAATCTGATGGGAACGCTTGGTATCTGGATTATAGATGATGATGTAAGGATTAGTTACATATACTCTCGCACGCTGAACGAATGGTTTATTGCTATACAATCCGTTCCTGTTTGGATATCAATGGCATTGGCAGCCATTGTGGCGGCTGTTTTTTACAAGAAAGTTGATTTTAGGTTGAGATTCACAATATTTCTTTTGGTGCCTGCCGTTGTTTTTTATTATTATGCTTGGTTTGCTGTCTTTGATAATCATGATTATTATTTAATTAATACATTGTGTTTACCAATAATTGTTTCAATTGCAGTTGTACAACTTTTAGATAAAGTTGAACGAAAAAAAATCCGTACTGGTTCTATTATTGTTTTGGCAGGACTTATGATTTTTAATATAGCGCATGGGCGAAAACAAATGCAATTCAGAAGATATGACCCAGCTTGGAATATGCATCCAGCTAAAGGATTTTATTCAATAACTTCCTACTTAAGAGAAATAGGGGTTGAAAGACAGGAACTTGTATTTGTCATGCCCGATGGGAGTACAAATATTCCCCTTTACTTAATGAATAATCCAGGTTTTACTACATACGCAGGGCGTGATATAGCAAGAGCTGCTGCAGATGATGCCCAATATTTAATCATATCAGAGGAGGAAATATTAAAGGATGAAAAGACAACTCCTTATATTAAAAATCAGATTGGCTATTACGAAGGTGTATATATTTTTAAGTTGTAATTTTTTCTTTTAATAAGCACACTACTTTTTTATCGATAGGGTAGCTCAGCATCTCTTCGGTTAATTTATCCAATGCCACTTTTCTAAAACTTTCTTCTTTATTTACTTTAAACGTAAAGTCATTTTTTACTGTGCTAATTTTTATATTTTTATCATGCTTAGGCTGTACTAAATAATAAATACTCAAAACCTGTACTCTTTCATCAAAAGCAGAATTTTGATAAAAATCTGTCGTATAAAAGTGCTCTAAAATTTCAATATCGGTATTCATTTCTTCTCGCCATTCGCGTTGTAAGCAAGCTAGTGTTCCTTCTCCTTTTTCTAGACCGCCGTCAGGAAATTTTATAAATTCTACTGGACCAATACGCTCATCCGAAATCAAAATCTCTTGATTATTATCAACCCAAAGGCCGTACACTCTTATGGTAAAGTATTGCATTATAAATCTATGTGGCCTTCAAAAACAAATGTTGCAGTTCCTTGTAATAGAACGTTTGTAAACGTCTTGCCTTCCATGGTGGCACTTACGGTTAGGTCACCACCAAGTGTTTCTATATGAACTGAATCAATATTTTTTCGCTGCATTTGTACCAGCGCACAAGCCGTAACACCCGTGCCACAGCTGAGCGTTTCATCTTCCACACCGCGTTCATAAGTGCGTACATACAAGCTACTATCATTGTTTTCCTGTACAAAATTTACATTAATCCCTTCCTCTTTAAACATTGGACTGTTTCGAATTAGTTCGCCATCTTGCGCTACGTTAATATCTTCTACATCATCCACAAAGCTTACATAATGTGGTGAGCCTGTATCTAATTGGTAAAAAGTTTCGAAGGACTTTATGTTCTCAACATCTTTCATTTCGAGCGAAACAATATTGTTATGAATAGTCGCATGATGTTCCCCATCGATTGCCAAAAAGTGAGCGCTATCTGTTATAATATCTAAATGTTTGGCAAATGCAACTAGGCAGCGACCTCCATTGCCACACATGGTACTTAAGTTCCCATCACTATTATAATAACCCATTTCAAAGTCATAGCCTTCTTTTTCATTAAGCAGGATAAAGCCATCGGCACCGATACCCATATGACGGTCACATATGTTTTCTATACTTTCTTGGCTAATATTATTTAGGTCTATCACCTTCTTGCGATTGTCAACCATAATAAAATCATTGCCCGTGCCTTGGTACTTGTAAAAGTGAATTGTCATTATATTTTTTCTATTATCTCTAGTGATTTCTTAATCATATTATCTACGCTTTTCTTTCCATCTTCAGAAAATGTTTTATTGACTCGGTTAGCCACAATGGTATTGATAGAAAGACAGCGGTGGCCAAATATTTTTCCCAAGCCAAAAATAGCTGAAGTTTCCATCTCAAAATTAGTAACGCGATTATTTTCAAAAGAAAATGTAGATAGCTTATCGACTAAAGATGGAAATTGTAATGCAGCTTTGACCACTCGACCTTGCGGGGCATAAAAACCTGGGCAAGTAACCGTCATACCTTGGTGGTAGCCGCCGCTGAAGTGGGACAATAATTCTTGGCTACCTTGCACCGCGTAAGGAATAATGTTGGAGTTGTCTAAGCCAGCGTGTGATTGAAAGTGACTTTGTAATGCAAGCTCATGTTCCGTATAAGCTGGTTTATAATAGTGTAATAAATTATCCAAACCAATTCCATGGCTTGATGCAACGAATTGATCTACCGGGATATCAGCCTGTAAACTACCAGATGTGCCTAATCGAATAATATCTAATCGTGTAAATTGATCTTTTACTTGCCTTGTTTCAAAGTCTATATTCGCACAAGCATCAATCTCGTTGAGGGTGATATCAATATTATCAGGTCCAATACCACTAGAGAGTACGGTTATTTCTTTTTTACCTACTCTTCCGGTATGTACAACAAACTCTCTATGTTGTGTTTTAAAACTGACTTCATCAAAATATTTAGATACTTCCTTTACTCTATCAGGATCACCTACAGTAATAACGGTAGTGGCCAAATCTTCAGGTTTTAAATTGATGTGATAAATCCTTCCTTCGGGCGTTATAATTAATTCTGATTCTCCTATTTTTTTCATGTCGATTATAAAGGTACAATTTAGTAAAGTTTATTACATTTGCCATCTATTAAAAAAGGGTCTCGTGGCCGAGTGGTTAGGCAGAGCTCTGCAAAAGCTCGTACAGCGGTTCAAATCCGCTCGAGACCTCTATACAAAAAGCACTTGCGCAAGCAGGTGCTTTTTTAGCTTTTGGCCTTTATTGTCATAAAATATGACATGAATTTGATATTTATCAAGGCTTAAAAAGCGTTTAAGAGTATGTTCTGTCCGAAATTTGTATTTCCAATGAGAATAATACTTCTATTATTGATTTCAGTATCCCTTTTAATGTCTTCGTGCACTAAGAAAGAGCAACCTTATGTATTACCACCAAAGGGAGATGCATCTGTGCATACACTGAATATGGGGGCTAATTATGATTTTCAATATTACTATAATTTGAAATCTCAACAAGTAGTGCATATTAGCAGAGTAGATTCTTGGGACTTGGCCTTTGAATCTAGTTTTGATGGAGAGCAAGTATTAATTAATGGAGGAGATAATATGGCTGTGCTTCCTACCGATGCACATTTTTTCTCTCAAATAAATGAAACCTATTGCGAAGGTAAGCAGTGGGAACTGGATGACCCTAAGGGGCATAAAGGTTGCAGTGTATTTGGAGACTGGAATGCTGATGCTAATACGCGAAATAAAGTATATGTGCTGCGTATGGATGCACTTGGTACTAATTATAGAAAAATTAAAATCAAGGGTGTAACGAACTTTGGTTATGTAATTGAAGTGGCAGATATCAATGCTGCTTTTGGAACAGACTTTTATGTTGAAAAGCAAGCTAATTCAAACTTTACATATGTTGACTTGTCTTTATTGCAAGTAGTCAAAAATGTAGAACCTATTCCTCAAGTTTGGGATATAGTATTTACCCGTTATGGTCACACCTTTTATGATCAAGATCCAGCCTTGCCTTATGCAGTTACTGGTGTGCTGCTTAATCCTCAAGGTACAATGGCTTTGAAAGACTCGGTTCATGATTTTTATAATATTAATCAAGATTTTTTGTCCGAAGGTTCACTTACTGCTGATAGAAATATCATAGGTTTTGATTGGAAAGAATACGATATGGATAAAGGTATCTACGAAGTCAAGCAAAATTATAATTACATCATTCACACCAAAGAGAACAATTATTTTAAATTACGCTTCATGGATTTCTATAGTGATAATGGAATAAAAGGTTCTCCAACATTTGAGTTGGCTCAGATTAAATAGTTTTCTTACATTCGTTACATGTCATTTATTTATTTTGATAATGCTGCTACAACTGCATTAAGCAACGAAGTCTTAGAGGCTATGATGCCTTACCTGAAAAGCAACTTTGGCAATCCATCAGCTATATACTCCTTGGGTCGTGTAAATAGATTAGCCATTGAGGAAAGTAGAAAGACTGTAGCCTCTCTATTAGGCGCTAAAGCATCCGAAATATTTTTCACATCTTGCGGAACCGAAAGTTCTAATACCGTATTACAATCTGTTGTTGATTCATTAGACTGTACACATATTATTAGTTCTCCAATAGAGCACCCCGCTACGCTTAATACGTTAAAGACGCTTGCTAAGAATAGAAATATTAAGGTTGATTATGTAAAGTTGACTAAAAGTAATGATATTGATTTTGATGATTTGGAGCAATTGTTAAGCACGACTGATAAAAATGTATTGGTAAGCTTAATGCATGCCAATAATGAAATTGGTAATTTGTTAGATGTTGAGCGAGTTGGCAACCTTACAAAAAAATATAATGCTTTGTTCCATACGGATATGGTACAAACGATTGGCCATTATCCAATAAGTTTTTTTAAACTAAAAGTTGATTTTGCGAGTGGTTCGGCTCATAAATTCCATGGTCCAAAAGGGAGTGGTTTACTATATATATCTTCTAATGTCAAACTTGGTCCAATGATTATTGGAGGAGGGCAGGAACGTAATATGCGGGCCGGTACAGAGAATGTGGCTAATATTATTGGTTTTGCTAAGGCATTGGAGTTGTCTTTGGCTCAATTAGAAAAAGATCAAACATTTATTAGAGAGCTTCGTTCTTATTGCTTGAATGAGTTACTGAAGCATTATGGAAATATTATAAAAGTAAACAGTGCGGAAGATGGTCTTTATACTGTTTTAAATGTCTCTTTTCCTCAAAATGAGAAAACGGATATATTACAGATGGCACTAGATATGAAAGGCATTTGTGTAAGTGGCGGTAGTGCATGCTCTAGTGGCGCCGCTGTTGGTAGTCATGTAATTAATCATATTAACCCCACGGCTAATGTTCCATTGCGGGTTTCATTTTCAAAGCACAATACGAAGGCGGAAATAGATACTTTTATAATAGCTCTTAAGGAGCTATTGGCTTAATCGTCAATGGTAGAAAGGATAACAAACTCTACTCGTCTGTTTTTAGCTCTTCCTTTTTCTGTATCATTGGCAGCAATTGGTGAGTTGCCTCCCAGTCCCCAATAAGCCAGTCTGCTTTTATCTACTTTATAAGACACGATTAAATCATGTATATATTGAGCGCGGAGCTCAGACATTCTTTTATTCATTATTTGATCTCCTTGGCTATCAGTATGGCCAGTAACAAGCACATCTGTTTGATCAAATTTGATAATTAATTTTGATAGCTTTCCTATAGGCTCATAGATATTCTCTAAAGGAGTCACTCTGTTTTTGCCATAGGCAATATTATCAGGGAATAAGACTTTAATACTATCTTCTAGGATTTTTACTTCTGCTGCTGGTAAAGTTCTTTTTATTGCCACGGCCATTTTCTCCAAATAATTTTGAGAAGTTACTTTTTCTGTACCAGGCACGTAAGCTTTTGGGTTAGAAGGTTGATCTAATCCGTAATTAGCTTTATGTGTTGGCCCGTCATAAGAGTAGCAGGCGCTTAATAATAGGACACTAGAAATAAATAAAAATAGTTTCATAATAAATATTTTGAACTTAATTGGGTTTGTATAGTACAACAAATTCGACCCTTCGGTTTTTGGCTTTTCCTTCTGCTGTTGCGTTACTAGCTATTGGGTTTTTTTCGCCTAAGCCCCAAGTAAATAACCTGCTTTCGGCAACTGAGCTTTTCATTAAATATTGCTTTACGGCTTGCGCTCGGTCTAATGAAAGCTTCATGTTTTTTTCTGCTTCACCACTATCATCTGTAAATCCAGTAATGAGCAAATTAGTCTTTGAATACTTTTTCATAATATTCGCGAATCTGGTAATCTTACTTTCAAAAGCAGGTAATAATTCTGACGAGGCAACTTTAAAAGTTACATTATTAGGGAATATGAGTTTAATACTATCTTTAACAATAGTTACTTGAGCTTCGGGAAAGGCTTCTTTTAATTCTTGAAAGTTATCCTTAATATATTTAGTCTTCTTTTTTTTAACGCCACATGAAAACATAATGGCACTGACAAGAACAACGGATAATATGGTTAGAAGTTTATTCATATTAAGAATACAATGGTGAAAGTACAATTTTTTTACAAATGTGTACTTATAAAGGACTTAAGTTCGTTCTGTGTGATCGGAATTCCTTTTATTTTATGAAACTCAATAGCAGGGACAAGGTACTCAGCCTTAATGATTTTACTTAGTTGACCATTGTTTATTTCTGGTATAATTACCTTTTTAAAGCCTTGCATTAATTTTTCTAGGTTTTTAGGAAAAGGATTAATGTATCTAATATGCGCTTGAGATACACTTTTGCCCTCGGCCACTAATTGTCTTACCACTGAGCTTATAACACCATAGGTACTTCCCCAGCCTAGTACTAGTATATCCCCTTGTTCTTCACCTTGCACAATCTCTTGATTTGGTATTTGATCGGCAATTAGTTTAATCTTTCTTTCACGGGTTAATACCATGTGTTCGTGATTATCAGGATCATAGCTAACGTTACCACTAATGTCTTCTTTTTCTAAACCTCCAACACGGTGTTCCAAATCTGGCGTCCCGGGCAATGCCCAAGGCCTTACTAGCTTCTCATCGCGCAAGTAGGGTTGAAAACCAGTTTCTTTATCAACTACTTCTGTTGCGAATTTGACTTCAATATCTTTAAGTTCACTTTCCTTTGGAAATAACCAAGGCTCAGAGCCATTGGCTATATAACCATCGCTTAAGAATACAACTGGTGTCATATGCTGCAACGCTATACGCGAAGCTTCAAATATGGCATCAAAACAATCTGAAGGAGAAGAGGCTGAAATGATCGGCATGGGACTTTCTCCATTTCGACCATAAAATGCTTGCATTAAGTCACTTTGTTCAGTCTTCGTTGGTAATCCTGTACTTGGTCCACCTCGTTGAATATTAATGATGACTAATGGAATTTCTAGCATCATAGCCAAGCCTATGGCTTCTGCTTTTAACGCCATACCTGGACCTGAAGTTGTTGTAACAGCTAGTTTGCCTCCATAGGATGCTCCTATAGCAGAGGATACTGCTGCAATCTCATCTTCGGCTTGGAAGGTTATTACACCAAAGTTTTTGTGTCTGCTTAATTCGTGCAGTATGTCACTTGCTGGAGTTATAGGGTATGAACCTAGAAATAATTTAAGACCCGCTTTTTTAGCAGCTGCTATTAATCCATAGGATAGGGCTGTATTACCTTGAATGTTTCTATAGGTACCTTTTCCTAATTTAGCTTTTTCTACGCTAAATCGTGAAGCGATTGCTTCTGTTGTTATGCCGTAATTATAACCTGCTTGCAGTGTTAGTTTATTCGAAGCTAAGATTTCGGGTTTCTTACCAAATTTATTTTCTAGGAAAGTAAATGTTGTTTCTAAAGAACGGTTATACATCCAATACACATAACCAAGAACAAACATATTCTTAGCACGATCTTTTTCCTTTACACCTAGTTTTAAATCTTTTAGAGCTTCACGAGTAAGTTTTGTTACATCTATTACATGTAAGTTGTAACCACTTAGGCTATCATTTGTTAAGGGATTATCACCTTCTTCGTAATTGGCTAAGCGTAAGTTCTTAGCATCAAAACCAGATTCATTTGCCACGATGATGCCGCCTTTTTTTAATTGGTTTAAATTAACCTTTAATGCAGCTGCATTCATAACAACAAGCACATCAAATTCATCGCCTGGTGTAAATATTTCATTGGATGAAAATCGCAACTGAAAGCCACTAACACCGGCTAAAGTTCCTAATGGAGCTCTAATCTCCGCAGGAAAATCTGGGAAGGTTGATAAATCATTACCCAGTAGGGCAGTGTTGTTGGTAAATTGGGTACCTGTAAGCTGTATCCCATCGCCGCTATCACCTGCAAATTTGATGATAACCTCTTCTACAATTTCTATTGGTTTTGACACGGGCACAAAGGTACAATGTACATCACTAATCTAGTTGATTTGTGCTTTCTTCTCTTTCAACGGGATATCCTCTTCTTTTCGAATTGCTTTCATGCCTCCTTCTATGTTCCGAATGTTATGAAAACCATGCTTTTTAAGGATTGAGCAGGCCAATACACTGCGCGTTCCGCCATTGCAATGCATGTATATATTCAGGTTTTCATCTACCTGGCTTAAAACCAACGGGTCTGTCATCTCAAAAACGGATAAGTTTTTTGCTCCAGTTACGTGCTCTTGCTCATAATCTTCATGATCTCTTACATCAATGATCAGTGCCCGCTCATCATGTTTTATATCTAACTTTAGTTCATATGTATCTATATCTATAATCATGTCAAGCGCAATGTCTTGTTCTTGCCAATCAATAATAGTACTGTAGCATACACTTAATTCTTTATCTGCTATTTTTTTTATTACTTTTTCAAGCTCCTCTTGCTGTTCATCTTTAGCAATGATTAGTACTTTTTGTTCTTGTATAAAGTGCTTAAAGCGGTCTGCAAAATGGTTGTTGAGTACAATATTAATAGCTCCCTTAATAAAAGAGTGCACAAAGTCTTCTGTCGGTCTAACATCTACAAGGCATATATCTTCTGATAGCGCTTGCTTTAAATCTGAAACGGCTATTACTTTCATTTAATAAACTTTCTTTTTAATATTATAATTAGCATTGGCTTGGGTAAGACAGGTAACGGTTAAGTCGTTTACACAAACATGCTTTGGTAATTCTGCGCAATATAAAATGGTGTCCGCAATATCTTCTGGGCGCAATGGGTCAAAGCCTTCATATACTTTATCTGCTTTTGCCTTATCGCCATGGTTTCTTACAATCGAGAATTCCGTTTCGCAAGCACCTGGATTAATAGAAGTTACTTTTATACCAAAAGGCAAGAGTTCAATGCGCATGGATTTGCTAAGCGCATCTACAGCATGCTTAGTTGCACAATATACATTTCCATTTTGATACACATCCTTACCTGCTGTTGAACCAATATTAATTATATGCGCATCTTCTTGCTCCTTTAATTGAGGCAAAAGTGTTCTTGTTACGTATAGCAATCCTTTTACATTGGTATCTATCATTACATCCCAGTCGCTAAATAATCCGTTGTCTATAGTAGTTACGCCACTAGCAAGCCCAGCATTATTAAGCAAAATGTTTATAGTCGGAAACTTTGCTTTATCGATCGTTGCTAATGATTGTTCAATTTCTTCAATATTTCTTACATCAAAATTTAATGTTTGAATAATCGTATTATATTTTTCTTCTAATTCTTTTTTTAAAGAAAGCAGCCTGTCATTTCTTCGGCCTGTTAGTATCAGTTGATATCCTTTTTGTGCAAATAAATGAGCTGTGCTCTTTCCGATGCCTGCTGTTGCACCGGTAATTAATATTGTTCTCTTCATAATTATCTTATCAAAGTTAAGTCCCCTCTGAAATTTTTAGAATTATTATCTACATCCACTGCATTAATAATCCAAAAATAGGTGCTAATGGGTTGCGGTGTTCCTCTTAAGGTGCCATCCCAACCGTCTAAGAAATTGTTTGTTTCAAATACTTGTTCGCCCCAACGATTATAGATTTTGAAATAGTTCAGTTGCTTATATCCGGCCCCAATAATTTTTAAAACATCATTATTGCCATCACCATTCGGTGAGAAAGCATTGGGCACGATAATGTATTCTTTGTCGGAAATAAATACGGTTATACTGTCAGATGCGGGGCAACCATTAGCACTAATACCAGACACAATATACTGAATACGGCCAGTATCAGTATAGAAGCCTGTTGGATTATTAATATTAGGGTTATCAAGGAATATCGGAGGGGCCCAAGCATAGGTTTGTGTGCCGGTTGCATTGTACTCTATACTTCTATTAATAATGACTGTCGTATCATTACCTGCAAAAAGACCAACCTTTGGTATAAGTAAGTTTTTGGTTGTTGTATCTCGGCAACCAAGATCATTGCCAGAGACTAAGGTTACTTGGAAATCTTTCCCAATATTTGGAAAAAAGTGTGTTGGGTTTTGAACAGTATCTCTTGTCCCATCATCAAAGTTCCAGTCCCAATAGCTTACAGGGAATAATGACGATGTGCTTAAATCAGTAAAGGCGATAGGTTGATTAGGACAAAGTAAACCGCTAAATGTATAATCTCCATCAAAGCTAGGGTATACTTTTACTAATCGTTCAATACTATCAGGACAAGTCGTACCTCTATTTACCAAGAGCTTTACGACATACGTTCCTGTATCAGGGTAAGTAAAGCTGGGTTGAAAAAGGTTAGATGTATCACTTGATATTCCAGGCACCCCGAAATCCCAGAAGTAGCTAAAGCCTCCTGAGCTTGAATTTATAAAATCAACATCAAAGCCTCCACACTGAATGATGTAGGTATTTGGCTCTTGTGATAATACAGGAATATTTGCAATAACTGCTTTGGAACAATTCGTTACTTCCACCTGAAAATCTCGTCTTGTAGTATTAATTAGCACGCCATTGCGCCATTCGTTACAACATACGGTTACTACAAAAATGCCCAATATATTAGGTGTGCCGGTTATGACGCCCGTCTCTCTATTAATTGTAATTGGAGGGTTACCCGCCATTGGATTTATGGCCGAAAACGGTGAAGCGTAAAATACAGGCGGATAAGGTGGTCCGTTATTAATTATGGGTTTAGGCGTATTGGTGTTACCTCCTCTTATAGCCGAACAAAATTCATAGGTCAAAGAGTCTCCATCGGCATCCGTCGCTGAGTTGTCAAATACTAGCGGGTTATTAATACAAACAATCTGTGGAGGGTCATTTTTAAATACCGGTGAAGAATTGCACACCGCAAGATTAGTGGGCGGGATAAAGCACATAAAAGAAGCTCCTGTGCCCCCGGGGTTGGTAATATTTAAAGTTGCTTCATTTCTGCAGCAACGTTGGTATACCAAGTAATAGCCTGTACTATTGCCAGGTAAAGTCTGATTAAACGTAAAACGAACGCGGTTAACACATTTGATCGGAATATTAGTAATACAAGCATTATCAAACTCTGGTGGTATTACTTGGGTATTAAATGATTGAATCGAATCAAAAAACAGAAAATTACCATTCCCATCAAAAAACGAAATAAATGCAGGATTATCAGCTGTTATGGCCGCCGGATTACCACCTCCTTGGTTCGGTAAGCGACAGTCTCTATATATCGATAGTGTGAAACGATAAGTATCATTACCCAAACATTGATAAGTAAAATCACTACCGATAATATGCGAGGCGTGACTGGAAAGTACCATGCCAACAAAACATATCAATATTAGTAACCGCTTGAGCATTACTGCAAAGTTACGTATTGAAGTGGTGTAGGACGTCATAACTAAAGTTTATTAATGATTTCTTTAATAAAGACGTATTTTCTATGAAAGACGTATGTCCGGTCTTGTTAAATATATTGACTTTAGAAATTTTACAAAGCTGTGACTGAGAAATTGCTTGTTTCAAATCAACAGAAGCATCTTCTGTCCCAAGTATAAACTGGACCGGGATGTTTAATTCGGAGAGTACTTTAGTTCTATCTTTTCTTGATTTCATGGCTTGGTAACAAGCCATGATTTGTTCAGAACTATATTGTTGAGCAAGACGATGATGCCACTTTTTTTCTTCCAAATAATCGGTTGTAGCACCAGCGTATAATTTAGGGATGAGTGTTTTAAGGAATTGCTCTTTTCCATTTTTTTCAATAAAGGCAATTGCCTGTTCTCTAACTTTCTTTTTTTCTGCACTATCTGCACTTGCTTGGGAATGAATAAAAGAAAGGCCGCTAAGCTTCTCTGCATACTTTTCGGCAAAGGCCGCAGCAGCATAACCGCCCATGCTATGTCCAAATAGGATCGTTTGTTCTATTTTTTCTTGCTGTAAAATATCGTCAACAAAGTCAGCAATACCTTCCATGCTCAATGCTTTTTCAAAAGAAAAGTTATTGCCACAGCCAGGAATTTCTGGAATGATTAAGGTAAATTGTTGAGCTAACTCATCTTGTATGGTAGACCAAATTTCGTAAGTTTCGGCAAAGCCATGTAGCAGTACAATAGGTGCTCCTTGTCCTATTTTAAAATATCTTCCCTTGTTGTTCCGATAGCTATCGGAATGAGCTAAAAAATTTTCGGAACTGTTCATATGGATTATGATTGTGACGGTTCTTACGATAATGGTTTAAGCGCCAAAGTAAGAGTAAAATAATAGGCGTTAATTCGGCAACGTACACTTGCGCTGCAAATAAGTTCCAAACCAACGCAAAAAGTAATATGCCTAAAGCTATTTGAGCATATTGTTGTAACCATGCCGCTTTTCTTGGTATAAATATGGCAAATATAAGATGTGAAGGAAGTGCCCAAAGAATGTTGCGATTGTAACGACAAGACTGATGATCCGTGCCAAACCACATAAATAACATAAAGCATCCCAACAAGCCTATGATTAAGAAAAAGAAGGTGTCAAAATAAATCATTTTATCACCATACTTAATACTAAATGACAATAGGAACACAGCAATGGCAAATAACCAGAAAGTCATTTTGACCGTATTGGGCGCATCTCTAAAGTCAATTTTATTGGGCAGTATTTCTATGGTTTGAGCTACAAATGGCTGGCCGTTTAATTCCGCATTGGCAAATCCCGCCATGAGATAATCGGGCAAGAACATACTTTGTTCGTTACTCATTTTTTGATCTACAGGTGTGCTTAGTAATAGACTAATACCAAAAAGTGTCCAGTGATTATTGCGTAAGTAATAATCTGTCCTGTCTCGGAAACTTATACTGTCACTTCTTGTAGCTAGTCCAGGCACAAAGGCAGGACCAAAGCTTGTTTTAAAAATGTCTAGTATTCTTGTTGAACAATTGTCGTAATTAAAATCGTAGTTGTAATTTTTGTTCTCCTCGCGCGCATTGCTATCTAAGAAGTTTTTTATTTGTACTGCTTGTTGGGCGTTGAGATTTAAAACCTGCTCATAAACAGAACGCCCTTCGTATTGGTATATGCCTATGAAGTCTCTAAAGCTTTCTTTATTTACATAATACAATAACTTGCCGCGAGTAAATTTCCAATAAAAATCAGGATCCCCAAAATCAAAGGTGCCGTAATTATATACTATGTCTCTTCGTTCATCATTGTTCTCAATTATACGAACGCCACTGTGTCCAAAACCTGAATATAAATCCTGCCCAGGTCCGCAAGTCAATAAGCTAATTCTTAAGTTGCTCGCACTATCCTGTGCCTTTCCTTGAAAAAAGAAAAGAGAAAATAGTAAGAATAAGAGATAACTTTTGATGTTCATTTATCTTGAGTAGTTTGGAGCTTCTCGCGTAATAGTTACATCATGCGCATGGCTCTCATTCATGCCTGCATTTGTGATTTTAATAAACTGTGCTTTGTGCAATGTATTAATATCCTTAGCGCCACAATAACCCATGCCCGCTCGCAAGCCACCGATGAATTGATGCACCACTTCGTTTAACTGACCTTTATAGGGAACGCGTCCTTCAATACCTTCAGGTACTAATTTTTTAATATCATCTTCTACATCTTGGAAGTAGCGATCCTTGCTACCATGTTCCATGGCCGTAATACTTCCCATGCCTCGGTAAGATTTAAACTTACGCCCTTCATATATTATAGTATCTCCCGGACTTTCGTCTACTCCAGCAAATACGCTTCCTGCCATAACAGAACTAGCACCTGCGGCTAATGCTTTAACCATGTCTCCAGTATAACGAATGCCTCCATCGGCAATGACGGGTATTTTTACAGCAGCTGAACAATTCATAATGGCCGTTAATTGAGGTACTCCAACACCAGCTACAATTCTTGTTGTGCAAATAGAACCTGGTCCAATACCTACTTTAACCGCATCGGCACCAGCTGCTTCTAATGCTTTGGCTCCACTTGCTGTGGCAACATTACCTGCAATCAACGCTAAGCTTTTAAATTTCTTTTTTACATTTTTAACGGCATCAATTACACCTTTGGAGTGACCGTGCGCGCTATCTAATGTTATCACATCTACACCGGCGTCGGCCAATGCTTTAACTCTAACTAATAGATCGGCCGTAATACCTACTGCAGCTCCAACCATCAAGCGACCATGTTTGTCCTTACTTGCATGCGGGTGGTTCTTGTGTTTTAATATATCGCGGAAGGTGATTAAGCCAATGAGTTTATATTTATTATCTACTACTGGCAGTTTTTCAATTTTGTGACTTTGTAATATTTTTTCTGCTTTTTGCAAGTCAGTGCCTTTTTTCGCAGTAATTAAGTTTTCGCTTGTCATCACCTTGCTTACTTTTTGCTTCATGTTTTTTTCAAAACGTAAGTCTCTGTTCGTAAGCATGCCTACTAAGATATTCTTGTCGTCAACGATTGGAATACCACCTATCTTATTTTCTTTCATTAAACGAAAAGCATCCCCAACGGTAGCATCTACAGTTAATGTAATAGGGTCAAGGATTAAACCACTCTCACTACGCTTAACCTTACGTACTTGCATAGCTTGTTGTTCTATGCTCATATTTTTATGTATCATGCCTATGCCGCCTTCGCGTGCCATGGCAATCGCTAGGTTAGTTTCGGTAACGGTATCCATAGCAGCTGATATCAATGGGATGTTGATATTTAAGTTTTTAGCAAGCTTGGTTTTGGTAGTTACTTCTCTTGGTAATACTTGTGATAAAGCAGGAAGTAAAAGGACATCGTCAAAGGTTAATCCTTCTTGTACAATCTTTGGTTCTGTAGCCATAGGCAAATGTAATAATAATTTGATGATTTGATGATGGGTTGATTTGATAATTTTTTCTAATAAAATATTAAAATTGTTTAAGTATAACCATTGGCTGTCATTCTAAAATTTCGAGAGGTACGAACGAAATATTCAGAATCTTCTGTTCAGTGTAGCCCTGCCGTTCAAGGATACTGAATAAGGTTTCAGTATGATAAATTGTTAGAAGCCAAATTTTAGCATTTGTCCTCTCTGTCAAAAGCAACTCATGCTATTTGCTCTTTTGATATTTCCTATATTACATTTGCACTCCTCAGGAGGATTGCTCGAGTGGCTGAAGAGGCACGCTTGGAAAGCGTGTAAACTAGCAATAGTTTCAAGGGTTCGAATCCCTTATCCTCCTCTAAAAGAAATAGGACCGTTTGGTCCTATTTCTTATTCTTTTTTTTAAGTTTAAATTAAATCTTCTTCGCCTCCAAGGTTCATGTATTTCATAACTATTTTCAAATATAGGGATTAAAATAAGTTTTACAATTGTTTCTATAAAAACTTAACTTTTCTTTATTCCAAAAGACATGCCAAACCCTTGATATGGCAGGATTACACCATTTTTGTGGGTCCGTGAAATAGTTCGTTTATGTTCAGTGTGTTTCCTCTCAAACTGATTTACAGTCCCAATACTGAAAAAAGAGACTAAAAGGTTTTCAGGATAAGAAATACTAACATCCATCTCTTTTGTAAGGCTTTTTACTCTCATTAGTTTAAAATTGTCAGCCTCAATATTGTATTCTTTTTTTCTATTAACTCTAAGCTGAAACTCTCTTCCATTTTTAAGGGTGTAAGCAATGACTTTTTTTTGTTCAAATTTATTCTCAGATTCTTTTGGTCTGATCTCATCAAGTACATTTTTTCCGTTAACCTCAAAACAAACTAATTCATTAACCAATGTGTCTTGCTCTAAGTTATCTTTATCTATCGTATTCTCATTGAAAATAGTAGCTTCGTCAACATCGGACGCTAAGACTACTTTGAATTCAATGTTTTCAGTGTATTTAATGATATTGTCATTGGTTAGTTCAGTAATATTTAAGGTATACCTGAAATCATTATAGAAGTATTTATGATTGGTGGGAAAGTATTTATCTAGTACAATACTTTCTAATTCATCGCTTATACTTGGGAATTTTTCATGATGGATACTTTTTGAAATCCTGCGCCATAAATCTGGAAGGTCATTTCTTTTTTCTATGAAACTAGAATCAACTACAACTTTTTCAATTTCTTCTTTGAAAATACCAGTAAATTGAATGGATTTTAAAACTGCTGCAAATATACCAGAAGAGAAGATCGCTAATCCTAATTTTTCTAGTATTGATGAGAAACCCGCATTAAACCATTCTGTAGATGAAGCATATAAAATAAACACTCCAAATACTACCAAAAACCATACTAAGTTTTTGTAAATCCAATTGTATACATCTTTATTCATAAGTGACATCTAAAGTACAATAAAAAGAAGTGATTTCTATTTTTTATGAAGCAGCTATTTTTTTATAGGTTATTCTACCTCAGCAATAATTACCCCAAAACGTCCAGTAAGTTGTTTAATCCCTTTGCTAGGCAAGTATGTTTTAGAAATAGCGCCGTCTAAGTACAGCGCATCTTTGCAATCTTGATTTTTAAAGTAAGAAGCAAAGTCATAGAAGTTTATACTGTCTTTGCTCATCGCAAAAAGCAAATCGCCATTGGGTAAAATGCCCACACCATTTCTTATATGTATGTGTTTTGATTTTTTAGTAAATGCTGGATGCATATTTCCATCAATCAAAAGCATGGGTCCGGATTGTGTGGCGTATTTTATACTATCGGTCTGTTTAAAGTTTGCTGTTGTTTGTACAAATGCTTGCCCATTTTTTAGAATATAAAAAACACCATTGGGCGCTAAATAAAAATTGCCATAATCGGCCTTTTTTGTATTGATTGCTTTGACTTCTTTTCCATTCTCTATATATAAACCTTGCGGAGAATAATCTTGTAAGTACATGCCACCATTCATAGCAAATGTTAGTTGCTTGCCTTGCGCTTGAATATGTTTTAAAAGCTTGCCGTGATTATTAAAATAGTTTCCATTTTCATCCTGAAGGAAAAAATGAATATTTTCTGTATTCGTTTTGTAAGCAACGATTGGGACATTATTTATGGTGTCTAATGCATATACCGTTTCAACGACTTCAGTCGGCCTGCTTGAGTTTGCACTATTGTTTTGACAGCTAAAAGCTAATAGAAACGCGATGAATAAGAATAACAGTTTCATATTAAAGTCCAAATAGTTTAGTGGCATTAGCCGTGCTTTTTGCAGCTACTTTATTTAAAGGGATGTCCATTTCTATGGCATAAAACTCAGCAATATTTCTTACATAAGCACTTTCGTTGCGCTTGCCGCGATAGGGTGTTGGCGCCAGAAAGGGTGCGTCGGTTTCAAACATAATGTTGTCTAAACTTATATTTCTAATTGCTTCTTTCACTCCTGCATTTTTAAATGTAAGCACACCACCAACACCTAAGTAAAAGCCCAATGTATCTGTAATTTTTTTTGCTTGACTTTTATTTCCGCTAAAACAATGAAAGACACCTTGCAGACCTTTGCTAGTATATTCTGATACGATGTTAATTGTTTCATCAATAGAATCGCGGGTGTGTAATACAATGGGGTATTTATAATGTAATGCCCATTCAATTTGTTCGCGAAGTGCTAGTTCTTGTTCTTTTACAAATGTTTTATCCCAATAGTAGTCCAAGCCTATTTCGCCAACGGCAATAAATTTTCTTTTCTTGAGCCACTCCTGCGCTGATTTTAATTCTTGTTTGTAATTCTCTTTTACATAACAAGGATGTAGCCCCATCATAGCATAACAGGTACCGGGGTATTTCTCTTCGAGTAATAGCATGCTATTAATTGTCGTAGAATCGCAATTAGGCAGTAACATTTTTGCAATGCCATTTTCTTGAGCATTATTGATTACCTGGTCTAAGTCTTCGTTAAATTTTTCGTCATATAAATGACAGTGTGAATCGATTAGCATATTGAGTGAACAAAACTAATAGAAAAAAGAGTTGAATGGTTGAGTAGGCTGTTATTAAAAGTTCAATTTTTTCATTTGCCACCTTTGTCTCTTGCAATATTCTAAGAATAGGGGCAAGGTATATTCTAATCGTTCAAATGCTTTTTCACTATCATGAAAAACGATGATGCTCCCTTTTCGTGTGTTACGAATTACATTCTTAAGGCAGCCTTTTGGCGATAGTTCTAGGTCAAAATCTCCGCTTAATACATCCCACATGATGATTTGAGTTTTTGGAAACATGCGTTTCAATCCAAAACCTTGCGGATAAGTTATGCGGCCATAAGGCGGGCGAAACATCTTGCTCTTAATCTTTTTTGAAGCTTGTTTTATATCTTTAAAATATTCGATATTATTGGTTGCCCAACCGTTTTTGTGGTTTTGTGTATGATTGCCAACGCTATGTCCTTCATCCAATATCTGTTGGTATATTTCTGGATACTTGTCTACATTATTTCCAATACAGAAAAAAGTTGCCTTGGCATTGGCCTTCTTTAATTCTGCTAATACAAAAGGTGTAATCGTTGGATGAGGACCATCGTCAAAGGTTAGATACACGCTGTTGGCCGGCTCATCAATATGCCAAATGCAATTGTTGTAGGCTGCTTTTAATATGCGCGGTGTTTTTACTAAATAGTTCCTCATTAATATTCGTACGCTTTATGTATTTTATAATAAACGAGGCTTTTGTAGATCATGTTAGTGACTTCTGTTAATTTTTTGTAATTCAAAGTCTCCCAAGTATCTGTTTTTTTATGGTAGTTTTTATTCCTGTAAAAAGCAGTGTTAGTGAGCATGAGTGCTGAGTAGCCAAAATGCCAATAGTTTTTATGATCACTAAGTTCAATCGCTTTTATGGGAACCATTGGTTTGATTTTTTCAAAACGGAGAGGACCTTTATATAAATTCAATAAGTAGGTCAATGTTCTGGGAAATCTTCCATTATTACGTTTTCTTACGGCAGCAATAAAATTACCTCTTGAACCGAAACGTAGCTTATGACCAAAATAAGGTGCGCCCTGACTATGTTTTTCCTCGGAGAAATACCCCAAGCATTCTAAAGAAATCATACCAAGTACCTGAATATTATTTTCTTTTAAAGATTTCGCATGAAAGTAACTGCCCATTTTTTCTGAATCAAAAAAGGGTGGTTCTTCTAAGGAGTAAGCGACTAAGTCTATACGATAGTCTAGCTGACGTGATATTTTAGAAAGCAACTTAGATAGTTCTAGGAGTGAAGCCACGCCACTTGCATTATCGTCGGCACCTGGTGTTGCCGTTACAGCATCATAGTGTGCTCCAAGTATAATTCTTGGCGCGTCTTTTTTTCCAAAAGAGCAAATGATGTTTTGATACATTCTATCATCAACAATAAATTTTTGACGAAATACGTCTTGGGTGTTTTTCTTGAAATAATTATAAATGTAATCGGCAGCTTGGTTTAAAGAGGCAAGGTGGTTGTAGGAGCGCGAAGGGGATATATTACTAAGCTTACGTACGTGGTTACGCAAGTCATTTTCATTGGACTGGGCATATAATGAACCCCAAAGCAAAGTGAAGCCTAGTATAAAGTATATTTTTTTCAATGCTACAAAGATAAAAAGAGCCTGGGTAAAAAAATCATAATACCACTTATGTGTATTCTAAATGTTAGCAGAGTTAAAATTTGAAGTTGCCATGTCGGCAAGATCCTATTATTTTAATTTCATTTTCTACGATAGGATAAGTTATTCGCACCTACTTTTGCAGGCTTATGAGTGATAATGTTCGTTTAAGATTTGCGCCAAGTCCTACAGGAGGTTTGCATTTGGGTGGTGTTCGTACTGCTTTGTTCTCTTATTTATTTGCCAAGCATCATCATGGTGCATTTGTTCTAAGAATTGAGGATACTGACCGAAACCGCTTTGTAGAAGGCGCAGAAGAATATATTACTAATAGCCTAGTATGGTGCGGGATTGTACCTGATGAAAGTCCGGAAAAAGGAGGAGATTATGGACCTTATAGACAAAGCGAGCGCAAAGCCAATTACAGACAATATGCCGAGCAGCTTGTTGAAAATGGTTATGCATATTACGCATTTGACACAAAAGAAGATTTAGAAAAAATGCGTGCAGACTTTAAATCGGATACGAATCCTAGTCCGCAATACGATAAGACTACGCGTATGTCTATGAATAATTCATTGACATTGAGTGCTGAAGAAACCACAAAATTATTAGATACAAATACACCACATGTTATCAGAATTAAAGTGCCTGAAAATGAGAGCATACGATTTAATGACATGATACGAGGTGATATTGCGAATGATAGTAATCTCTTAGATGATAAAGTTTTATTGAAAGCCGACAATATGCCAACCTATCATTTAGCCGTTGTTATTGATGATTATTTAATGAAAATATCGCATGTATTTCGCGGCGAAGAATGGTTGCCAAGCGCGCCTATTCATGTGTTGCTTTGGAAATATTTAGGTTGGGAAGATATTGCACCCCAATGGGCTCATTTACCATTAATCCTTAAGCCTGATGGCAAAGGGAAGTTAAGTAAGCGCGATGGTGAGCGATTAGGCTTTCCTGTGTTTCCTTTAAGTTGGGATGGTCATGAGGGCTATAAAGAAAGAGGTTTCTTGGCGGATGCATTTGTAAATATGTTGGCAGCTTTAGGCTGGAATGATGGCACAGAAAATGAAATGTTTAGCCTTGCTGAATTGATTGAAAAGTTTGATAGTACTCGTATTAATAAAGCGGGAGCCAAGTTTAATTATGAAAAAGCATTGTGGTACAATGCTGAATATGTGAAGCAAAAAGAGGCGGCAGAATTATTGCCAGCAGTACAATTGGAATTAAAGAAAGCGGGCTTGGCAAAGAGTGATGAGGAAGTATTGCCTGTGTTGAAAATGGTGCAAGAGCGTATTACTTTATTGCCAGATGCGGTGAAGGAAATGCATTATTTTTTCCAACAGCCAACGGATGTAGACGAGCAATCGATTCAGGGAAAATGGTCGGACGCACATGCAACATTCTATGCAGCACTCTTAGATCACTGGGGCAGTATAGATTGGAATAAAGAAAGTTTAGAAACTACTTTTAAGGAAATAGCCAAGGCGCAAGAAATGAAAATTGGCGCAGTGATGTTGCCATTCAGAGTAATGCTTGTCGGAGGTAAATTTGGTCCTGGTGTGTTTGATATTGCTCAGTTTTTGGGCTTTGAAGAGGTGAAAGCTAGAGTGAGTAAGTATTTGTAACTTCAATACAAAATTGTTGACTTCTGCTTGGAGTGAGGGAACAACAGAATTAAGTTAAATAAAAGTTCTTAATTGAAGTAACATTTCATTTGTAATATAGTTTCATGCTTTCTCTATCTGGGCTATTATTCGTTATACTTTCGCGCGCTCAATAAAAGTTGTTATGCATAGTTACGGTCTAGAAAATTTTAAACTTTCAGAAATTATTTCGGTGAGTTTTGCGCTTTTTGCCATTATTGATATTTTGGGTTCCATTCCCTTGCTTATTACGCTCAAAAACAAAATGGGCTATATCAAAGCAAATGTGGTTACGATTGTATCCGGTGCATTGATTTTGGCTTTTTTCTTTTTTGGAGAAGGCTTATTAGGCGTCCTTGGTTTGGATGTGAGTTCATTTTCTATTGCCGGTAGTATTGTAATATTTATCCTGGCCTTAGAGATGGTCTTGGGTGTAGATTTCTTTAAAGCTGATAATGATGCTAAGTCGGGTGCTATTGTACCTATTGCCTTTCCGATGATTGCGGGCTCAGGAACGCTTACTACGGTTATGAGTATGAAGTCCATTTACCACGAATACAATGTACTCATTGGGATTGTGATTAATTTAATTTTCATCTACTTTGCCTTGAAGTCTT
>CALIIL010000129.1 GCA_938017685.1 uncultured Chitinophagaceae bacterium | reverse complement strand
CCTGAGCTTTTTGCTTAAAAATGGAACGGCTCAATGCCGATCCATTTTTATAATAATCGCAACAGATGAGTTACTCACCTTCGCCTTTTGCTACGCTCAAAATTAAAGCATTTTTTATTTGGTTGAAACATAGAAATCGGACTTAGCTGCCAAGGGTTTTGCCGCCGCCGATACCGCCAACTTGCTTGCGATAGCCAATGAAATACGCAGCCGTAATAACCTCCAAGAAAATGCGAAGGCCAACCGCCCCGTAAGCACGCAAGATCGTATTGTACAATACAATAGTGTGTGGGCGCAGTTGCAAGAAATAAGCCTCACGAGCAAGGTGGTGTTTGCAGATAATCATGCCAAGCTCGAGCTCTTTATGTTGTACCCCAACGCTACAACAAATACCAGGGTTAATATTATTGTGCTCAATAATGCCGCAGGCAATAGCCCAGTGGAGGGTGCCGAAGTGCAACTGACCAATACGCCATTGGCCGCTAAGGAAACGGATGCCGAAGGGCTCGTAGGATTTGAAAGTGTAAATATGCCCGAGCTGCTAAACATTAGCATTACCGTAGCCGATCTAGGCACTTTTGCTTTTGAAAATCAAGCAGTGGTTGCCGGCACGAGTAATGATTTGGAGTTGCGTGTGGGTTAGTATTATAAACGTATAATTATTGAACAGCTCGCCTTTTTGGTGGGCTGTTTTTTTGTGCCCTTGACCAACAAGCCTGATTGAGATAAGTGTGTTGGTGGTATCGGCAGTGTAGGGGGTGGAATATTCTTATTCTAACGACCTGTATATGAGCCGTGGCGTTTTCGGAGTGGGTTGTTTCGGTTTTTGATATTGTTGCTACGAAGCATAAAAGTAGTCCCTAAAAAATGATTTATTTTTTCTTAAATCATTTTTTAGGGACGGGTAGTTTGTTACTATTTAGCCATGGATTATATACCTTGTTAGCAGGAGTTACTCTTTTATAACATTTTTTGTTATGTCTTCTCCAAGTTTAGATAGATTGATTGCTAAATACAAAGAAGAAAAAATACCTGTTCCTCTTGAATCAAAAATAGCAACTCTATCGGTCAATGGGTCATCTTTGTAAGTGTAATGAAGCGTTATTTTTTGGTAGGTTCTAAATCCATAAACAGCCTGCATTCTTAATCCTACTTCTATACGCTTTGCAATTTTAATCCCTCCTTGAATTCCAAGCGATGGTACAAGTTGAGTAAATTCCGAATGTTCTGATGTCGCGGGTTTGTTTTGGTAATACTCAGGACCATTTATGTTCAATTGCTCTCCCCAAAGGTCAGATCGATATTGCGATTTTTGTAATCCGATAGCAAGTATTGGTTTAACAAAGAATCTCTTATGTGGTTTTAGTAGGTTATAATTTATCCCAATGTCATATCTTCTTAAAGCTGAACCCATGAATCCTATTTTACTTATTCTGGATATTCTCATAGTTGTCGCTCCATCGTATTGTGAGTAACTTCCGAAAAAACTAATTCTTTTTCGTTGATACTCTATGCCGAATACCCATTGCGGTCCTGAAAATGAAAGGTCATTTTTACCATTGATGAGTTTAACAGATTGTTGTGTGTAAGCTGTTACGGATCCCCAGCCAATATTGAACTTTACTTGAGAAATACAATTAGTTTTAATAGTAATTAGAAAGAGAGTAACATAGATTACTTTTATTGCAGTTGTTTGTAGCACAATTTTTTTTTGAAGGTTAATAAAAAGGGAGGCGGTCTTACTCCTCCCTTGTATATAAACTGACTAATAGTTGTATGTTTTTGTACCGCAAACATCATAAGTTACTGTGCCTGCTACATATGCCCAAAGACCATTGAATATGCCATTAGCCCATTGCTGAGCCCCCCACGGGTCGTTGTTCCATACTGCCGACCATGTACGTGAATTATATGTTCGAGAAACTGTTACCGAATTACTTGGGTGGTTGAAATTAACATACCCATTATACGAAGCATGATGATAACCTTGGAATCTACTTGCTCTAGATTGACCATACCATACGCCAGTCCAGCCTCGTTTCATATTCTTTAGATAATAACTAAATCCTGCTGAACAGTACATTAGCCCTGTTTGTCCATAGCCTGGAGTACTTGGACCAGATGCATAAAATTTAAGAGAGGAGTACGTTCTATGCCAACGTCCACATTTTTGTTGAGTAGTAAAGTCGTCTTGTTGCCATTGGTTTACTTGTCGAGTTCTTGGCTTTAACTCATGAATTTTAGTTTCAGACTTACTGATTAGGTTACTCGAATAATTTGAACTTTTAAGCAATTTTAAATTTTGTTCATCTGTATTATAAATGTCAGTTCCTTCATATTTGAAAATGTTATTTGCAATTTGAACATAACCGTCTTGGTTTACTATTCTGTTGCCAAGACCTTCAATTTTGAGGAAGAAATCCTCATCGGTGATTTTTAGATAATCTTCGTATTGTTTTCTGAATGATAATATTTCTTCCATTTTGGTTTCTTTATTTTCATTTAGGATTTCATACTCTCTCAAGATAGTTTCTACCTTTCTGCTGTAAGACATGAAACCGTTTCTAGCTTCAAGTTCATCTATCTCTTGGTCGTTGTGAGTTTCTAGAAACTTATAATATTCATTCAAGTCTTCTTCACTTTCAAATGATAAGAACCCATCATTCGAAACCATTGCTGTACAATTCTCTACACCTTGCAATTTTTTATTAGATAATTCTTGCACATTTGTATCGATAACCTGCGCATCTTTTTTACACCCTACATTGAGAGTTGTTATAGCTATTATCGCCAACAAGGCAATAGCTGAAAGTTTGTTTTGTATTGTTTTCATAATTTTCTGTTTTATTTAGGTTTAATTTTTTTTGAAATAAATGAACTCGTTCATTCACAAATTTACAATCCTTCACTTTGCAAATCGCTAAGCAGTAAGTCTAACATTACTTGCTAATTCTTTCCTAAAGGTAACTTGTCATTTGTTCCATTAGTGATTTCGGATCACATGACAGATATGGGGATTAAGCAAATAGCTTGGTTAATCTAAAGAGGAAGAATTTGGTATCTGTAACGCCTCTTAGGTTTGCTCTGAAGAGTTTTATTTTTGCGTTGAATGATTCTGCATTGGCATTTGT
>CALIIL010000128.1 GCA_938017685.1 uncultured Chitinophagaceae bacterium | reverse complement strand
GCACAAGGCGAGGCGGATGATTTTTTGTTGCGTGCCGATGTGCAAGCAGGTATTGGTCTTTTGTCGAAATACGATTTGACTTATGATATCTTAGTTTTTGCACGACAATTGCCAGCGGCAATTGAATTGGTAAAAGCTTTTCCTCAACAAAAATTTGTGTTAGACCATTTGGCAAAACCTCAAATTTCTAATGGGGTTGATCAAGATTGGCAAAATAATATCAGGACTTTAGCGGAGTACCCTAATGTGTTTTGTAAACTATCGGGTATGGTTACAGAGACTGACGACTTTAAGTGGAGGAAGTCAGATTTCAGACCTTTCCTGGATGTGATTTTTACTTCATTTGGTGTAGATAAGGTGATGTACGGTTCAGATTGGCCAGTTTGTTTATTGGCAGCTGATTATGCAGCACAGTTAAATATTTTACAAGATTATATTGCGGATTTTTCTGAATCCGAACAATCGAATATTATGGGTGGAAATGCTGCTTTGTTTTACGATTTAAAAATAGAATTATGAATTTAAACTTGAAAGACAAAGTCATTATAGTTACCGGCGGTTCAAGTGGTATCGGTCACGGCATCGTTACCGCATTAGTAGATGAAGGAGCCATTCCTTTTATTATCGGTAGAAACCAAAACACTGTTTTAAAAGCAGTTGAAAATATAAAAGAGAGCGGAGCGAAAGTTTCTTATGCGATTGCCGAATTAACAGATCCTAACCAATGTATTGCGGCTGTAGAAAAAGCAGTGACAGAATTTGGGCGGATCGACGGATTGGTCAATAATGCGGGTGTAAATGACAGTGTTGGATTAGAATCTGGCAATTATGAAGACTTTATTGAATCGTTAAAACGCAATGTGATTCATTATTATCAAATTGCGCAGTTGGTATTACCGCATCTTAAAAAGAGCAAAGGAGCGATAGTCAATATTGGTTCTAAAACCTCTGTAACAGGGCAGGGTGGTACATCTGGCTATGCTGCTGCCAATGGTGCAAGGAATGCGCTGACACGTGAGTGGGCACTAGAATTACTACCTTATAGTATTCGTGTAAACGCAGTAATCGTAGCGGAATGTTATACACCTCTTTATGATAACTGGATTAAGACATTTGATAACCCTGAAGAAAAACTAGCGAGTATTACTAAAAATATTCCTTTAGAAAATCGGATGACAACTGCCAAAGAAATAGCGGATACAGTAATATTTTTACTGTCCGAAAGATCGAGTCACACAACAGGACAATTGTTGTTCGTGGATGGAGGATATACACATTTGGACAGGTCATTATAATATTAGAATCATGGAATTAACAAAATACTGCTTTGCACTTGATTTAAAAGACGATGCCGACTTAATCGCCGAGTATAAGGTATATCATGCTGAGGTTTGGCCGGCAATCATTGAAAGCATCAAGAATGCTGGTATTCAGGATCTGGAGATTTACTGCGTAGGCAATCGATTGTTTATGATAATGACAACCAATACTGATTTTTCTTTTGAAGAAAAAGCAGCAGCTGATGAAGCTAGTACTGTTGTACAGGAATGGGAAGAATTAATGTGGAAATATCAACAAGCCCTACCGATTGCCGAACCGGGCGAAAAATGGATGTTGATGGAGAAAATATTTCAGTTATAGAAAACGACTTTAAAGAAGATAAATGAGCAAAGCAATAAAATATAATTCGAATTATCCATCTATAGATAATTTAAGGACTAAAGCCAAAAAGCGTATCCCTGCATTTGCGTTTGAGTATTTGGATGGTGGTTGCAATGAAGATACCAATCTCAGAAAGAATACACGTGAAATACGAGATGTAGAGCTCATTCCACAGTACCTGACTAAGCACAGTGGATCGAGTATGAAAACAACTTTGTTTGGTCACGAATATGATGCGCCATTTGGAATATCTCCAGTCGGATTGCAAGGATTAATGTGGCCCAATGCACCAGAAATTTTAGCTAAAGCTGCATTTGAGCATAACATCCCTTTTTGTCTTAGTACTGTGACGACTTCGAGTATCGAACGGATTGCAGAGATCACAGAAGGCAAATCGTGGTTTCAATTGTATCACCCCGCAGAAAATTCTATGCGTGATGATATCATCAAGCGTGCCGCCGCTGCTGAAATGCCTGTTTTGGTTATACTTAGTGATGTACCGACTTTTGGCTATCGCCCACGAGATATACGAAATGGTCTGGCAATGCCGCCGAAGATGACTTTTAAAAACATGGTGGAAGTCGTCAAACACCCAAATTGGGCATTGCGTACCTTGTATCACGGTCAACCAAGTTTTAAGACTTTGACACCGTATACACCCAAAGGATTGAGTATGTCTCAGCTCGGGAAATTTATGGATGTAACTTTTTCAGGTCGCTTGAATGAAGAAAAAATAAAACCTATCAGTGATATGTGGAAAGGGAAATTAGTATTGAAAGGTGTAGCTAATGAAATGGATGCAGAAAAGGCCGTTAAATTAGGTCTGGATGGCATTATCGTTTCCAATCATGGTGGTAGACAATTAGACGCTGGTGAGAGTACGATTAAACCCTTAGTACGGATCGCAGAAAAATATGGCGACCAAATCAAGGTTATGATGGATAGCGGTATTCGATCGGGACCTGATATTGCTTGCAGTATGGCTTCGGGTGCGGCATTTACCTTTTTAGGTCGAGCCTTTATGTATGGCGTTGCAGCTTTGGGCAATCAAGGAGGTGACCATACGATCTCTATTCTAAAGACACAGTTACAGCAGGTTATGGAACAGATTTGTTGTGAAACAACGGGAGAGTTTCCGACCTTTTTGAAGAAATAAAGTCGAGTGTTGATTCTTTTATATGGACGATGATAAGATTTAAGCAAGGATTTGATATTTTTTGGATAAACTCATCTTCCAAAAGGTACTAAATTGAGCATTACAATAATTAAAATCAAAATCACTTTTTTTATGCAAGCCGTATAGGCTAATTAAACAAGACTTAATTATTAATTAAAAACTTATTTTCAAAACACTTACAAAAATACACTATGAAAAAAATATTTACATTTTTGACTTTTGTCTTAATGACAAATACAATTCTTTTAGGGCAATGTCCTGACACAGCTACTCCAAATCCGAATAACAAATTTTTTAACATGGATTATGCTTTAGAGGTTGATAGAGATGCAGCTTTGGAAGGACTCGAATCTATCACCTATCCTGCAGGGCCAGGATGTGACTGCGGGGCAACAACTACGATAGCTAATGCCGATCATCTATTTCAAGGACCTATTGGTGCAGATGACCGATATAGAATTCGTGCTGTTTCAGATACTATCACCTATTTTGGTGGTGTAAATGGAAGCTTTGAGGGCACTGTTACATTCAATTATACGGATGGGACTACTGAGACTTGTACCTATGAGGCAACTACAAGTACTTCTAATATAAATGAAATTTCTCCAGTATCAATATTCCCAAATCCAGTTAAGGATCAATTAACTCTTATTAACGGTGAGGGAGAGGTGATTATTTATAATGCTTTGGGACAAGTTGTAAAGCAATTGACAATAAACGCTAATCAAAATACTATTGAATTGTCTGAGTTATTAAAAGGACAATATTCTTTACGAGTACTTAAAGAAGATGGAACAATTATTACGAAGCAATTTTCAAAAGTGAATTAAGCTGTTGCTGCAAGTAATATTGCAATTTTGTTGTAAAAGTCAAATAGGTATTACACAACCTATTTTTAGAACAATGAAGTGATTTAACAACTAAGGTTAAAATAATATGCAATCGCTTGGAGTACAAATAGAAGTAAAATTTCATTTGCATAGCCGTAGCTATGGAGGTTAAATTTTATGAAGAGTTGTGCTTCAATGGGTTGCATAGGAAATTAACATTATGTTCTTAAACCACTTCAATACTTAATAAACACAAACCAAACTTACATTCTTAAACATAAAACGAATAGATATGAAAAAAATACTTACACTACTAATTTTTCTTTTTCTTTCAAGTGCAATGCTTTTCGGACAGTGCCCAGCTACCGCTAATGGTAATGGTAATGGTCGTACCTTTAATCTAAATTATGCAACAGCTAATGCTGCATCGACGGCTTTGGGGATGATCGCTTCTATTACGTTTCCTAACCAATCAAATGGGACAGTTACTATACTTGCTTCAGGGCTTGAATTAGCTAATAGTGGTATGAGAATTCGACCAATTCTTGGAAGTGCAGGTGTTTTTGGCGGACAGTCTCCGTTTACCGGTAGTATTACTATCAATCTCACGGCCGCTGCTGGTGGTGGGTCAATAACTTGTACTTTTATCGCTAACGCTTTACCCGTAGATTTAATATCTTTTAAAGGAATAAAGAATGACCGTCAAATCAATTTGATTTGGAAAACAGCTTCTGAAGTTAATAATGAAGGGTTTGAAATTCAAAAAAGTAACGATGGTGTCGTTTGGAATGTTTTCAAATTTGTAGAAGGTAGAGGAAATTCTTCAGTTTTAAATACCTATACATCTACTGATAGAGTACCTACTCAGGGATCAAACTACTATCGTCTAAAACAAATGGATTTTGATGGAAGGTTTGAATACTCAAAAACGGTTGTCGTTGACTTTAATAGTCGGTTACAGGAACTTTCGTTATTTCCAAATCCAGCAAAGAGTCAATTGACACTTGTCAATGGAGAAGGGAAAGCAACTATTTTCAATACTTTGGGTCAACCAATTAAACGTTTGTCTGTCAACGATAGTCAAACTGATATACAATTGACTGACTTATTAAGTGGTCAATATTATTTGCAAGTTGTTCGAGAAGATGGAACAATTGTTAATAAGAGCTTTTTGAAAGTAGATTAGTCATTTGATTGATAGGATAAAAAAGATTTCCCTTTAAGGGAATAAATATAAAATGCCTCTTACTTCTAAATAACGTAAGAGGCATTTTTTTTGTTAAAATAATAGTTAGAAGTACCGCTGTTGTTACTTTTTAAATTATAAAATGAATAAATTATGAATATGAGGCTAGTTTTTGCAGTGTTGACTTTTATGCTTTGGTTTTCAAATATCCAAGCCCAATCAAATACGGATAAAACCAATATCGTTTTTATTCTCTGTGACGATTTAGGTATTGGAGATGTACAATGTATGGCTCCGGCAACAAGTAAAATCAAAACACCACATATAGATCAATTGGCTCATGAAGGAATGATATTTACAGATGCACATTCTGGATCATCGGTTTGTACACCGACGCGTTATGGAATAATGACAGGACGTTATAGCTGGCGTACAAAACTACAAAGAGGAGTAGTGCAAGGTCATGCACCTAATT
>CALIIL010000127.1 GCA_938017685.1 uncultured Chitinophagaceae bacterium | reverse complement strand
TGGCTATTGTTCTATCCGCTATTATGAGTACGATTGACAGTTTGTTAGTATTAGCATCAAGTGCCATTACAAGAGATTTTTATCAAAAGATATTCCGTCATGATTTAAAGGATGAAGATTTAACCAATATTTCTCGTTGGGTCACTTTGGCTATGGCACTTATTGCTTTGGGTCTTGCGATGCTGCTAGCTTATCTATATCCTGAACGGCAAATATTCTGGACCATGATTTTTGGTTGGTCGGGCATTGCAGCTACATTCTGTCCGGTAATTATCCTTTCATTATTTTGGAAAGGATATACTGAAAAAGGTGCAATTGCCTCCATGATAACCGGCTTCTTATGTGTGCCTTTATTTAAATTTTACTTTCAAAACCTAGAGAGTGTGGGCGAGTATTTTGAGAAGCTAGATGTATTGGCTCCGTCATTTGCAGTAGCTATGCTTGTTGGTGTTATAGTAAGTAAGTTAGACCCAAAAGGTAAAAAAGCAAGCCAGTAGCTCTTGTCACTCGAATGTAACATTTTGTATAAATTGTAATTTAGTTTTAAACACTTCGTCTGTTTATTAAATACAATGAACTATGAAATGGACACTTCTTTTATTCGTAACCTTAATCGCTTTTTCTTCTTGTAAGAAAGAAGAAACACCAACAACTATTAATACTAATTTTATGCCTAGTGAAGGCGACAGTTTAATTTCTGAAGCTACATTTTCTAATGAAGCCCACCCTACTTCTGGCACAGTTAAGCTGTATAAAAACAGTACGACTTACACTTTACAATTTATAAACTTACAGTCTGATAATGGACCCGACTTACGTGTGTATTTATCGCCTAATAAATCGGCAAGCACATTTGTAGACTTGGGAAGTTTAAAAGCTGTTAATGGAAATTTTGAATATACTTTTGACTTGAGCACGGACATTACAAATAATAACCACGTGCTAATTTGGTGCGAGGACTTTAGTATACTCTTTGGATCAGCTATTTTCTAAAAGAACATTAAAGCTGAATTGCTCCTCCTTTATCCTCTTCTTCTTGTGCTTTTTTCAAACGTCTATAAGTATAAGAATGACATACATTGCGCTTAGCAAAACGTAATTGCTTATCAGCATTTAAGAATTTTAAATAAGCATTTTTGGCAATCCCAAAGTACTCGTATGTAGCGCCATTCATAAAGGTAATTTCTAATACTAAGCCCTTGTGCTTAAAATCGTCTATTCCAGTTTCAATGGTTGCTAAATATTCTTTTTCATTGGCATCCTTCGTTTCTTTAGCAATACTTACCAAAAAGTGATAACCATCAATAATTTCTTTTCCTTTTAACTTAGCCTCTTCATACAATGGATCATTCTCTTGAAACTTATCGGGATGCCATTCTTTAACAAGGTTACGGTAAGTCTTTTTTAAGCTTGCCAAATCCGTTGAAGGATTAACATTAAAAAGCTTCTTGTATTGATTGATGCGTTTCATAGAGTACTGATTAAGAGGCGCGAAGGTATAACTATTAATTACTGAGAGTGTATTTTTTTTGTTATTAAAAAAGTGAGAAAAAAAGCCTTGACTCTATCCAAAAGCCTAATGCTAGCTGTACTTTAGCATTACAATGAAAAACATACTTTTAATTCTTATTACCATCGCGGCCTTTGCCTCATGCGAATCAGTTGAATCAAGCTACAATACTTTCCCTGAAGGTGAAAAAGACCATACCTTTTCTAATTATGATATGGCTACAACCAAGCATTTAGATTGGAATGCCGAAATAGATTTTGACAAACAAAAAATTCAAGGAACGGCCAAGTGGACATTTATTAATAATGGTACCGACGAATTGATTTTAGATATAAATAAATTGGAGATACAAAGTGTAACCGTAAGCGGGCAAGAAGTGAAGTTTGAAATAAAGAATAAAAACTCTGTTGAAGGGGACGCACTCATTATTCCTATCACAGAAAATGATAGTATTGCAACAATAACATATAATACAAATGGCGGTGTAGCCATGCAGTGGTTAAATGCTGAACAAACTGCAGGCAAAAAAATGCCTTATCTATTTACGCAGTGCGAAAGTATTTATGCTAGAACATTAGTACCATGTCAGGATGCCCCTGCTAATAGAATTACTTACAATGCTACAGTAAAAGTACCTCAAGGTATGATGGCAGTTATGAGTGCTAAGAACCCACAAAAGAAAAATGCTGAAGGTGTCTATACATTTGAAATGGAATTACCTATTCCAACATATCTTATAGCTTTAGCTGCTGGTGATATTGAATACAAAGCAATAGACGGTCGCAGCGGAGTTTATACGGAACCCAGTATGTTAAACAAATGCGCCAAAGAATTAGAAGACATACCATCCATGATTGCAGCCGCTGAAAAATTAGGCGGCCCCTACCCTTGGGGAAATTACGACGTATTAGTGTGCCCTCCATCATTCCCAATTGGCGGAATGGAAAATCCTCGATTGACATTTGCAACACCAACCATTATTGCCGGTGACAAAAGCCTAGTAGCATTAATAGCACATGAGTTAGCGCATAGTTGGAGTGGGAATTTAGTAACGAATTCGAACTGGAATGACCTTTGGTTGAATGAAGGTTTTACTTCTTATTTCGAGAAACGTATCATGGAAGAAATTACGGATAAAGCCTATACAGAAATGTTGTGGGAAATTGCTTACCAAGATTTACAAGCAGACTTGAAAAACTTTAAAGGTGATAAATGGGATGATACACGCTTAAAAGTTGATTTAAAAAACCGTGAGCCAGAAGATGCATTCTCGGCAATTCCTTATGACAAAGGAGCGTTATTCTTAAGAACATTAGAAGAAGCAGTTGGGCGCCCGGTATTTGACAAATGGTTGACTGATTACTTTGCAGCACATAAATTTATCCCAATGAATACAGGCATGGCTATTAAACATATGGAAGAGAACCTTGACTTAAAAGCAGCCGGCATTGATTTAAACGAATGGATATTCCAACCGGGACTTCCTGAAAAAACAGCTTATAAAACTTCAGAACGATTTGCCAAGGTAGATGAAGGACGAAAGAAATTTGTTGAAGAAGGGATGAATGCCGAAGGATTAAATGCTCGTGCTTGGAGTACACACGAATGGTTACATTTCTTAAGAAACTTACCTAAACCGTTAGATCTTAAATTAATGAAGCAGTTAGATATGAGTTATATGCTTACCGGTATTGGCAACTCCGAAATTGCAGATGAATGGTACTTATTATCTATTGCATCTAAATATGAAAAAGCTTATCCAGCTATGGAAAAATTCTTAAAATCAGTTGGTCGCAAGAAGTTCTTGGAACCTTTATATAAAGAGTTAGTAAAAACAGAAGAAGGCAAGAAACTAGCTAAGCGCATCTTAGAAGAAGCAGCTCCAAACTACCACCCATTGGCTACTAAAAAAATGAGAACGATAGTAAACTAAACAGAACGCGCCGCCTTAGATAAAAAGGCCGTTTCGATTACCGTATAAAAAACATAGATCCCCATCATTGCAATAATGTTGGGGACTTTTATTGCCCCTTTATTTATTACTAAATACAGCGTTCCAATAATTAATACCAAAAAGAACTTGAGAAAAGTGCCACCCATTACACCACGAACAAACTTGCCATTATTATCTGAAGTGGCCGCTTTCGCACTTATGTAATAAGATAAAAAAGTAAGACCAGCCATAACTGCATTGGCTATTAATAATGTATTGGTAGAGAACATTGCATCACGCCCAATAATATATATCACAACAGATAGCAGGGCCAACAGGAATAAAAGTGCTATAATAAATCTATTCATCTTTTTTCTTATTTGTGTCTTTGAGTATTTTGTAAAATAAAGCCAAGATAACCAATAAAGGAAACAGAATTAAGAATAGCGGAAATTTCCAACCAGTCCAATGATCCAATTTATACCCAATGAAAAAAGCCACGCTAAGCGTGGCAAAGATCTGAAATGCCAATCCGGCATATTTCAATAATTCTTTATTAGCCATTCAAAGGCGTTGTAGACTTTGTATTTGAATTAGCATTACTAGATGCAGCCGCAGCTGGTTTTGACGCAGGTACTGTTGCAACAGAACCCATACTACAATTACCATTGAACTGAACACCACTTTCCATCACTAATTTACCTGTATGAATGTCACCATCAACACGTGCATTAGATTTTAAGAATAAAATATCAGCTATTTTCAGTTTCCCATTTACTTTACCAGAAACCTCAGCATGTTGGCATAAAATATCGCCTTCAATCAAACCAGTAGACCCAATGATCACTTTTCCTTTAGAGCTCACGGTTCCTTTAACCGTTCCATCAATCTTTACATCGCCTTCAACCTTTAAATTACCGTCTATAGTAGCTGCTGAAGAAATACTTGTCATACTGGCAGCGCTTGCAGTAGAAGCCGTTGGAGGTGGCGGAGAATAAGAAGGTTTAGTCGCCGCTGGTGCAACGGGTGTATCTTGTGTTGGTTGCTCTTTAGTGTCTCTATTGCTTGAAAAGATTGCCATATTTGTGTAATTTTTTTCAAAAGTAATAAATTCTATTCAGCTTTAGAATTACTTTCTTATAATAATTGTATCCCTATGTTTTTTCTTTGGTTTCTCAATAATTTCCTCCTCAATAACAGGTGTTTCTTTGTTAAGCTTCTGACTAGTTCCAGTTGTTGTATCATTTTTCACTTTAGGTCTTCGCCCAAGTAAATGTTTATATTTACTAGCATCATCAATGACGCCTGAATTTCTAACTGATGCACTTAAAATTCTATCCTTATCAAGGTTTATTGTATCTAATATATATGTATCATCGCCTTGTGTAACCTTTACAATATTAGTCAAGTAGGCTTCTCGGCTACGATATAAGCCGCTGAGCGAGTCTACTTTTGCACTTAAAGCCAATATTTTTTTACGACTAGAGTTGGTTTCAAATCCTGGGATATAATATTTAATAGGAGTTAAAAGAAACAATATGCTTACCAAAATAAACGAGCCAACAATAAATGATGAAATAAGCAAATAGGCACTTTTTTTCGTAAGATCAAGGTTTAAAATTTCATCATTATCTTCTTGACTATTGATCTTCAAACGATAAGGCGCGTTCAATTTCCTGAAAAAACTTTTCAAAATTCTACGCTTACCTATTCCTGATAATTTCAACATTAGGGTGTTAAAGGTATAATTTTCACTTTTATTAAAGGTTTTATAAGGATAAATAAAATAAATTTGTTTCTAGACAGTTATATACGTGTGCAGATAATATCAATAAAACATTTCTTTATGGCCCTCATACTTGGAGCATTATGCTTCTGTGGTCTTGAAACTACTGCCCAAACTAACACTGGCAACAACACCCTCTCCTCTCAAAGAGTAGCACAAGAGCTGCAGCGCAAAGACAGTATATTAAATGCTGTCAAGGCACGTCAAAGAGCAGACAGTCTTAAAAGAATAGCCGACAAGCTGCGCCTTGAGCAATATAGAGACAGTCTAAAGCAAGCAAGAATTGAAATAAGAAGGCAAGACAGTATAAAGCGAGAAGAATTGAAAGCCGCAATGCTCGAAGCGCGCCGAATTAGAGACAGTGTAAATGCTGCAAAAAAGGCGGAGTTGCAAAGAGCTATTGCCGAGAAAAAAAGAATATCAGACAGTATAAAAGTTGTTCGAAAGGCCAGAACAGATAGCATAGTTGCTGCAAGAGCCGAAGCCAAAAGAATAAGAGACCAACTTAAAAAGTATAAAAATAGTAGAAAATATAAAGACAGTGTAGCCTCTGTTAGAAAAGCCCGAACCGATAGTATAAGATCTGCACGAGCTAAATTATTAGCCGAAAAGAAAGCAACACAAAAGCAACGCTTGGACAGTCTTAGAGCAGCAAGAGAAGCTGCAACCGCCAAGTTAAAAGCAGAACAAAAACGCAAACTAGACAGCACAAAGCTAGCTCGGCAACAATATATGGACAGCGTAAAATCTGCTCAGAAAATAGCCAATGAGTTATTAAAGAATAGACGCAAGCGCATCTTGGATAGTACTAAACTAGCCATGACAAAATATAACGACAGTCTCAAAACTGCTCGAAAAAAATACACGGACAGTCTTGTAGCCTCGCGCAAAGCGTATAAAGATTCTTTGGCCAAGGTCAATGATAAAAATGATAAAGAGAAAAAGAAGAAAAAAAGCTTAGCACAAATACAAAAAGAAAAAGCACGCCAAATTCATCAACGAAAGCAAGGAAGCTGGACCAATGAAAAATTGCTCAAGAAAAAATGGAGCATGCCAAGACGGATATATCAAAATACCGTATCACGCTACAACTCATACTACAACGCCAAACTTAAATATGATGCCGCACTGGACAAACTTAGCAAACGCCATAAAGACATATACTCCGACCGTATAAACCTACACCCTTACAACTTAGACGGAGCCATTGCTGTGGTCGGTAGCGAAATGGATACGGTGGTAAAAAAATGTGCCTACGATACACAAATACATGACCCACGTTCTAAATGGTTCGATAATGTGTACTTATTAATGGGTCAAGCCTTCTTTTTTAAAAACGATTACGACCGAGCAATTACTGCCTTTCAATATGTAATAAATGAATACAAGACCGATAGAAAACAAAAGAGAAAAGGAGACAATCCATCTACATTAAACAATTTAAAATTTGACGGCAAGAACAAGATTAAGCTTGCCAATATGGAGAAAAGAAATGGCTTAAAAACGATGGCTCACCACTCCGTACGCAACGATGCGCTCATATGGCTTATTCGCACTTATATATTTGCAGAGCAATACCCAGAAGCACAATCTTTAATTTCGATACTCAAAGAGGACAGCTCCTTCCCTGACCGATTAAAAGATGAATTATATTTTGCCGAAGCTGAGTTAAATATTGAACAAGGCAATGGCTTAGGTGCAATGGAACCATTAAAAAATGCTCTAGCGCAAAAGGACATTAATAAAGTTGCAAAACAGAGAGGTAATTTTTTGCTCGCGCAGCTTTATGCAGAAGACGGTAATGTTGTTGAGTCAAATAAATTTTTCAATCAAGCGTTGCAGGAGAATCTTCCTTTGGAAATGGAATACTTTACGCAGCTAAACTTAGCTTCGAATATACTGAAAGGAGCAGGAGATAAAACAAAAACATTAGAAGCATTAGAACGAATTGCCAAGGCTGAAAAATATGCTGCATGGCGCGGAGAAACTTACTTAACTCTCGGTAAGATTTTAGCTAAAGAAGATCCAACACTAGCCGTTACTTATTTACAAAAAAGTATTGCACAAACCGAATCGGATGAAAGTGTAAAAGCACAAGCCTTTGAAAAACTAGGAAGCATCTATTTTGATCAAGCAAAATATGCCTTGGCCAAACCAATATACGACTCGGCCATTTTAAATGGACAAGCCTCCAACCCGCCTTTGGCTAATATGGCCGAAGTGCAATTGCGCAAAACAGTACTTTCGGACTTAGTTAAATACACAACAATTATTAGTACCGAGGATAGCTTACAGAGCTTATCAAAAAAATCTCGAAAAGAGCAATTACTTGTTATAAATGCAGAATTAAAAAGACGCAGAAAAGCTGAAAGAAAAAAGCGACAAGAAGAAGCCAACAAACTATCATCGGTAGCACTTACACCAGGCAGTTTTGGCAAGAAGGCTTGGTACTTTTATAACAATGCTGTTGTGCAACAAGGCTTAGTGGAGTTTGAAGCCAAATGGGGCAAACGCCCTTTGGTTGATAATTGGCGTCGTAGTAATTCTAATGCATCTAATAATAATACCGCTAACAATGATACCGGCACAGGAGGCGAAGCTGCCAATGGAGCCAATAGCACCGAAACGCAAAAAATGCTTAATGCATTATATACAAAAGAAAAACAATTTGAAGAGTCTGATGAAAAAATAGTCGATGCCTACTATCAATTAGCGCTCATATACTCTTCTCGATTAGGTGATTATCAAAAATCTGTAAATACTTCTGAATCACTTATTAGACGCTTTAGTGATAATCAATACTTATCAAGTACATATTACGGTCTGTATTTAAACTATAACAAACTAAACCAACCGGCTCAAGCCAATAAATACAAAGCACTCCTTTTAAACGAATTTCCAGAAACGCAGTTTGCACAAATTATTAGTAAGCCAGATTTTGTAAGTAATGCAGGCGACCAAGCTTTGGCTATGGCCGTATACGATAGTACCTACCAACAATTTATTGCTGCAGATTACAACCGCTCATTGAAGCAAGCTATTGCAGCCAAAAAACAATATCCCGAAAATGAATTAATGGCCAAGTTTGACTTAATAGAAGCTAAGTCTTTGGCAGGATTAAAATTATATGACACCGCTATTAAAGCAACAAAGAGAATCATAAGCACCTACCCTGGTACAGAAGAAAGTATTCATGCGAGTGATTTCTTAAAATACCTAAGAGTTAAAAACACATTGAAACCAGGGGTAAAACTAGCCACTGACAATACGAATAAAGTAAAGGCAAATACCTTGTCTAAAAATACAAGCAGTGGAGCCGTGTATACCTATAAGCCCAATGCTCCTCATTTACTATTAATATACTTGAAGCAAATTGATGGCAGTACCATGGGATTAAAAGCAGGCTTTAGCGATTTAAATGCCATGCGCTATGCTGATAAAAAGTATAAAACCAATATGAATTTATTGGATAGAAAAACGGCTGTTATATCAGTCGAGAAATTTAGCAATGCCAAGAAAGCGAATGACTATCGTAAGTTAGCATTAAAGGAAAAAATGCTTTATCGCAACTTGAGCCCAAACCAATATGATATTGCCATAATATCTGAGGAGAACTTTAGAGAGTTATTACGCACAAGAAAGATTAGAGATTATCTTAAATTCTTTAATAAGAAATATAACTAATTGTAATATTTAGGTCTTTTTTTCAAGCAACATTTTCACAGCCAATACGATCATAAGTATGGCAAACATTTTTTTCATAACAGTCGCATCAATATTCACTGCAATCTTGCTACCAAAATAACCACCTATAACAAAGCCCACCGCTAGTATTACGGCAATTTTCCAATCAATGAGCCCTGCCTTAGTATAATTAAGAGCAGCTACTAGGCTTACAGGTATGGATAGCAAGGCCAAAGTGGTACCTTGAGCCGTCTGCTGGGCTAAGCCAAATATCATGACCAATGCCGGAACTATAACTATCCCCCCTCCTATTCCAAACAATCCGCTAAGCACCCCAGCACAAAGCCCCACCAGGAGTATTCCTATAATAAAATATAATTCCATAGATAAAACTTTTTTCAAGCTGCAATAATTTGCTGTAAATATCGTTATTATTTGTGTATTAAAATTAATCATAAAGATTTGGTTAGTATCTACAGAAAATTATCTTTGTTAACTAAACATAAAACAGAAAAAAATTAAATTAAACTATTATGGCAGACGCAAAAAAGGCCGCAGCGAAAATTACAAGTAGCGCACCAAAAAAGAACTCAGGTAACATGCTTTTGAATTTCATGATCATTGTTATTTGTTTAATTCTCTCACATGCAATATTCTATTTTGTATTTGGGGCAAAAGGTAACTTTCTAGATGAAGCAAGACACGTTCCTGCTAACTTATTAGGAACGATTAGATTGGGAGGATTTGTAGTACCAATTCTTATTGGAACCTTATTTACTTGTATTGCATTCGTAGTAGAGCGTGCATTAACAATCTTTAAGTCTCGTGGTAAGATGGGCAATGCTGAGTTTATCCGTAAAGTGCAACATCACCTAAATAATAAAGATGTAAATGCTGCTGTTGCAGAATGTGATAAGCAATCAGGTAGTGTTGGTAATGTTATGAAAGCTGGCTTATTAAAGTACGGTGAAATGACAACGAATACAACGCTTGACACAAGTCAAAAACTAGCAAGCATCAAGAAAGAAATTGAAGAAACAACTTCTTTAGAGCTTCCGATCATGGAGAAAAACTTGGTATTCTTATCAACGATTTCTTCTGCAGCAACGCTATTAGGTCTATTCGGAACGGTATTAGGTATGATTAAAGCCTTCTCGGCGATGTCACAAGCTGGTGCTCCTGATGCGAATGCTCTTGCAGCAGGTATCTCTGAGGCCTTGATTAATACTGCAGTTGGTATTGGAACTTCATTTATAGCCATTATTGCTTATAACTTCTACACTACAATTATTGATAATATCACATTCGGAATTGACGAGAGTGGCTTCACATTGGAGCAGTCATTTACCGCGAATTATAAATAATTGTAAACTAAAGAAAGTATAAAGCATGCCTAAAAATAAATTACCAAGGAAAAGTACCTTTATCGACATGACGGCCATGTGCGATGTGGCTTTCCTATTGCTTACATTCTTTATGTTGGCCACTAAATTTAAACCAGACGAGCCGGTAATTGTTGTAACCCCATCATCTATATCTCAAGTAAAGCTACCGCCGAATGCAATATTATTGACTATAGACAAAACGGGTAAAACATTCTTCTCCTACGATAATAAAGAAGGAAAGAAAATAATGATTACCGAAATGAACAATACCAAAAACCTTGGTTTATCCGCAGATGAAATAGAGGACTTTGTTGTTGGTGCTTCTTACGGAGGCTCATTAGCAGAGTTAAAAGGTTATTTAAACCTAGAAGGTTTTGATCAGAAAAAGTATGAGTTTAGTGGTATTCCGGTTAATAAGACGGATGCTTCTATGGATAACAACGAGTTAGTCTATTGGGTTCAAAGTGCACGTTACGCGGGCGCTTCCATTGGAGCAGCTCCCCGTATTTCTATAAAAGCAGATTCTAAGACACCGTATCCAAAAATTAAAGAAGTAATCACTTCAATGACTAAAAACAAAATAGACCGTTTTAACTTAATTACAAGTGCTGAAGCTATTCCTCCAGGAACAGCCGCATTTGAAGAAAGTATGTCAACGGCCTCGAATTAACAATATTTATAACAATTAAAAAAACATTAGACAATGGCTGATATAGACACGTCGGGAGGCGGAAAGAAAGGCGGAAAGAAGGGGAAGAAACTCTCCACGCGAGTTGATCTAACACCAATGGTTGATTTAGGTTTTCTATTAATCACATTCTTCATGTTTACAACCACCATGGCCAAACCAAAAACCATGGAAATTGTAATGCCTGTGGATGATAGTTTGATAGAAGATGACAACAAAAATAAGGTAAAGGATTACACGGCTATGACCATCATGCTAAGCAAGGAAAATAGAGTATACTACTATTATGGAATTGGAGATGATCCATTAAACCCACCTAAGGTACAAGTGACAACATTTAAACCACAAGGAGGTGTTCGTGATGCGATCATTCAATTAAAGAAAAGTGTAGACTCTATGAAGCAAATAGGTGCTGGAGGAAATATATTAGGTGTAAGTGAAAAAGATGAGGCAACCATTCTTATCAAACCTGATACAACTTCAACCTATGCGGATATGGTTAATGCATTAGATGAAATGCAAATAAATGGAATAGACGTATATGCACTCGTAGATATTACGAATGTAGAGCGCGATTTCATTAAGAAGACAGAAGAAGCAAACCAATAAGCTAGTTATGGAATTTGCCTCTAAATATCATCATATAAAAAAATAAGCATATGGATTTTAAAAACATATTAAAAACAGATTACTTAGATATCGTCTTTAATAGACGAAATAAGGATTATGGTGCTTATGAGCTGAGAAAGAACTATAGTAAACGAATGCGTACAGCGGCAGTAGCCGTTGTTATTGCAGTTAGTTTAATAGCGTCCATCCCACTTATATTAAATGCATCAAAAGGCAAAAAGCCTAAGAAAAAACCAATGGTGAAAAAAGTGGAGCTAAAAGCGCCACCTCCGGTTGATAAGAAAAAACCACCACCGCCACCACCACCGCCACCACCCACCGGTGAAACCTCAAGTGAAGTTTACTCCACCAAAAATTGAGAAAAAAGAAGTAGTGCGTGAGGAAGAAAAACCACCACCGAAGCAAAAATTAGATACAGTAGCTGCTGGTCAGAAAACTGTAGTTGGTTCTGGTAAAGACTTAGATGCCGTTGATCCTCCAAAGGATCCAGGAAAAGGATTTGTAGAACCACCTAAGCCACCTCCGCCACCAAAAGTATTTGACTTCGTAGAGCAAATGCCAGAATTTCCTGGAGGAGAAGAGAAGCTTGGTGAATACCTTGCCAATAACATTGTATATCCAAAGCAAGCAAGACAAATTAACTCTGAAGGACGTGTAATCGTAGACTTTGTGGTCAATGAAGATGGCTCTGTATCGGATGTAAAGGTAAAACGTGACGTAGCCGGTGGTTGCGGAGCCGAAGCAGTACGTGTTATCAAGAGCATGCCTAAGTGGAGAGCTGGAAAACAAAATGGTAAAGCGGTAAAAGTGAATTATACCCTACCAGTGATGTTCTCATTAGGAGGCTAAGACTAACTTATACATATAAAATTAAAAATTTATCCCGTTCGCTACAGCGAACGGGATTTTTAATAAAATTTAGGTCTAAATTGAACGCGAAGGAATGTTAATACATTAAATTTGCGGCTCGTATAGAAGATTTTTTAACCTTAAAATTATTTCGCTATCAAAAAGAATATGAAATTAGCTCGCTTTAATTATGACCTTCCGGTCAAATTAATAGCGCAGTATCCAGCCAAAAAACGTGAAGAAAGTAGACTTATGGTAGTACATAAGGACACTGGAGAAATTGAGCATAGAGTATTTAAGGATATCAGTGAGTACTTCAGTGAAGAAGATGTATTTGTTGTAAATGACACTAAAGTATTTAATGCACGTTTATACGGACAAAAAGAAAAAACAGGTGCCAAGATTGAAGTATTTCTTTTAAGAGAATTGAATGCAGATAATCGTCTTTGGGATGTAATAGTAGAACCTGCTCGTAAAATACGTGTTGGAAATAAATTATACTTCGGAGAGGACAGCTCTTTGGTTGCTGAGGTAATAGACAATACAACATCTCGTGGACGTACTATTCGTTTTTTATTCGAAGGAACAAATGACGAATTACGTAAGAAATTAGAAGTACTTGGAGAAACCCCCCTGCCAAAATACATTAAAAGAAAGCCAGAAGAGCTGGATCGTGAGCGTTACCAAACGGTATATGCCAATAAAGAAGGAGCTGTTGCAGCGCCTACTGCCGGTCTTCATTTTAGTGAAAACTTGATTAGACGTATGGAAATTCAAGGGGTGGAATTTGCACGTGTAACCCTGCATACTGGTTTAGGAACATTTGCACCCATTGAGGTTGAGGATGTAACAAAGCATAAAATGGAAGCTGAATATTTCGAAGTGAATGAAGAAGCTTGTGAAATTATTAATAATGCCAAGCTTAATAATCGAAAAATATGTGCAGTAGGTACAACATCTATTCGTGCTATGGAAAGTTCATTAACGACAAGAAAGTTATTAAAGCCAGGTGCTGGTTGGACTAATATCTTTATTTATCCTCCTTATGACTTCTCTTTAAATAATTGTTTATTGACTAATTTTCATTTACCAAAGACTACCTTGTTGATCATGATTACTGCATTTATGGGACATGATATGACTATGAATATTTATAAAGAAGCAATTAAGAATAAGTATAACTTCTTCAGTTATGGAGATGCATTGCTTATTATTTAAGTAATAAATCAAAATTATTTTAAGGAGTAGTCGTAACGTCTACTCCTTTTTTTATGTCCTTTGCACCTTCTTTGGGTTTATTTTTTCTTCTAAACAAATCCTTCCAAGTATTAAACACTTTTTTATAAGTAAGCCCCACTCCGCCTTTGGCAATTGGTCTATTCTCAACAAAATCATAGTTGCTTACTCTAAAGGCATTAACACGGTATCTTCCGTCTTCCGTTAATAAGTATTGTGCTCTAAAATCTCCACCATAGGTTAAGTTACTACCTTCCACGGCTGCAGCGTTACTGGCAAAGTCAAAACTATTACCAAAGGTTACTTGCACTCTATTATTAAAGAATGAACCATTAACACCTAAGTTCAACTGATTACGGTTACTACCCTGCGAGCTAATATCCGAGCTGTAATTCTTGTATCCTAGGTTCAAGGAAATATTTTGAGCACCAGTCAATTTATTAATCGCATTATTTAATATTGGCGACAATGCCGTACCAATTACATCCGATGCCGTTGATGCGCCAGTACTTGATATTAAACTACCTGCATTAACGCCCCCTTGAATCGGTTTGAAACTATTAAATAATAATATCATACCCGATTGATAAATCAACTCATTTTTATCTTCTCGTATTCTTTGCAGTTTAGCCATAGCTAAAGAACCAATATCGTTATTATTAGGCTGTTCTATATCAAAGTCAATTTGTGGCTCGGAAAGAGGTCCTTCCAATTCTATTTTAACTTCTGTATCATTCAAGGCTTTTGCACTGCTAACATCCGCATTGTCTATATCCACCAATGTGTTCGTTACATCACTGGCTATTAAGGGATACAAACTTACTCTTGTTTTATAAATAGCATTTACATTTAATAAAGCGTCATAAGGATCTCCATTCCAAGTGATAGAACCGCCATCCTCTAAGTCAAACTCCTTTTTTAATAAACCTCTAAAGTTAAATAAGTACTTACCTTCCTTGATGACAAAGGAATTATACATGCTTATATTATTTCCTAAATCAACTTCTAACTTGATATTACCATTTCCCTTAGCAATAATTTGCTCACCATTATTAGGATCCAATATGATATATGCCTCTACATTAGGCGTTGCCGCAATGTTCATATTTACCTTAAAGTAAGTTTCTTGACCCAACTCTTTCTTTTGATCCTGGAGCCTTCCTACTTGCTTAAATGTTATGTAATCATATGAACCAGCATCCCCAGATGATTTAATTGGCAAATAAAATCTGCTCTTCTCCATGGGTTCTGCGTTAATATCTAAAGTAACATCATTAATTGCACCAGTCACTTTCATTTGTACAGATGCAGGTATGTAACCATAAAATAACTCACCGCTATACTCATCCGTATTTAAAGTTAGAAAGTCATCGGATTTAATATTAATATTTAATCGATACTTATCAAATGCCTTATGACTAACTATACCAGTTACTGTAGCTTGACCAGGCTTATCACGCTCATCATAAATCGTTATAGGATCAAATCTTATAGCTTCATTATTTAAGGCTAGTTTAATCTTATCCATGCTATACTTACAACCAGTAAATACTACACGTAATTGCGCATTATCAATTTCTACTGCACCTAAAATATTGGGCGCATCAAAAGTTCCCGTTACGGCAATCTCTCCTGTTGCACTTCCTTGAATACTATCTACCGTTCCTGTTAAAAACTGATTGAGTATCGCAATAGAAGTCTTATCTAACTCACCATGCAGGTTAAGTTTTTTATCTTCAAAGCCAATGCTACCATCAAAATTAGCATCATTTAACCCACGTGATATTTTAGAACCTTTACCAATAACTAATTGGTTACTTTCCTTATTGTATTCAAAATTAGTATTAACAACACCTATTGTATCTGAGTTTATTCTAAACTCATTGGTTGTATTGACCGTTCCTTTGACCAATAAATCTCCAAATACATCTGATATATTTACAGTGGAGTTTATTCTTGCTTTATATACAAAAGGTGCTGTATTTAAATAAGAAGAAACGCGCTCCATATCTAAGTTTTCAATTTCTAGTAAGGCGTTGTTTTTCCCTTCTTGGCTAAAAGCGTTTAAAAGAAAACGCTGCGTACCATTTTGCACATAAAAATCTCTAGCATCCACATGCAAAACATCATTTAGAATAATAGGATAATCGCTAAATACATTCCATTTATCATCCTTTAAAATGAAAGATGATGGCAGCATATCAATCTGTAAAATTCCATTATAAGCCGAAGCCTTGCACTCTAAGATAGCCTTACCCAATATATCGTTAGATGGATTAGTCTTGACTAATAAATGAGCAGTATCATTAGCCATGCCAATATTCATTGAAGCATCTGTAATAACAGCATCCTCATTGTACATCAGTTTTTGGGTGTTCAAGTTCAATTCTAAATTAGTATAATCACCCTTCGTATCTAAGATAATATCCTTTAACTCGTACTCGCCATAATTTATAAAGGGCATTGAACCCAATAAAGTCATTTGTTGATTTCTGGTATTGATTAAACCTTGTACGTTACTTCCGTTAGCAATATTAAGTTTAGGGTCAAACAAATGAATTAAATCATTTCCATCCTTAACCAATAAATCAAATGTAAAATTCTCATCTTCAGGCACCTTAACCTTCTTGATATAAGCAGGAATATAATAATGCAAAAATGACTGCACCGCAGCCTGAATTCCTGTAATAGAATAGTCCCCTTTTATATTAGCATCAGCTAATGTACTTTCTAACTTTAATACTTTGTCGCGCTCATCATCTATATAAGAGTTGAGGTTAAGGAATGGTATTGTAACTACGCTATCTTTTGTTCGAATAGTAATATCATTTAAGTGAGCCTTTCCTGTAAAGTTATCAATGTTCTTACCTACGAAATCTAAATCAGCTTTGGCGGTTATGAACATATCATCTGGCGTTACTCCAAAGTTCTTTAAGTTTAAACGAAGGATATCTGATTTAAAATCAAAGGACGGATTATCGGTTCTTAAATCTAACTTACCGGCAAAGTCAAACCCTAAATTCTTATCCTTGCTAATAGCCGTTCCTTCAAACTGTTTATTAGAAACTTTTCCAGCGACTACAACATTTTCATATCGCTCACCTTGCAAGGTCATATTTTGCACTTGAGCATCTACTCGGGCATTCAAGTTTTCTAGGTCAAAACCGCGCCCCTCTATAAAGCCACTCATTGTAACCTCCCCTATTTCTTTCTGGTCTAATATATTATCTAAGCGCAACTTCTCGGTACGCACTTTTCCAGAATATGAAGGAACCTGCTGAGACAAGTCCATGTTTAAATTTACCTTTGCATTTCCTTGGTTGGTCGCAAGAAAACCTTCCGTAGTAAACTTTTTTGTGCCTCCAACAAAGGAGCCTTGGAAATTTATATTTTTCAACGCATTCCAATGAACGCCATCAACATTAGCTTCCGGTACAAAACGCAACACTTCGCTTCCAGTAGTGCGTAATTGTTTGGCTTGAAGATTAAATTGTGTAAGCTCAATATCAGGTAACCCTACAATTCTAGCGTCGCCGTTAAAATACGTTTGACCACCTTCAACAGTTATACCTTCAGCAAATAAATTATCAACCGTACCCTCAGCCTTCCCATTGATATTCATGACTATAGGTAACTGAGGAATATCTCCTGAGAAAAAAGCAATATCTCTTTTATCAACGGTCGAGTTTTTAAGACGAGCATACATATTTACACTCCCTATATAATCATTAAAAGCATGGAAATTATTGTAACTCATCCGGTAATAATCGCGCACCACCGAGTGATTTGTTTTTAAGTAAAGATTGTCCAACTCTGTCATTTGTTGTGTGAGCTTCACATCTGCTCGGTATGCATTTATCACCAAGCCACTTCGCTCCTGTACAGTTAGCGATTTAATTTGAGCCGTTAATTCATCATGATCAATAGCAATCTTTTCAATACGAGTATTTAGGTTGGTGGCTACAATATGTTGTTCATCAAATAAGCCCGGTTTTGACACATGATTTTTCCTTCTATACTCAAAATCCACTTTGCTTAAATCTATCAAAGACAGATTGATTAAATAATTATCAGGATTAAAAGGTGTCCCCCAATCGCTTTCATCTACTTTTTTATTAGGTGTTTTAGGTTTACCACCTGTATATTCTAGAAAAGCAATATTAGAGTTCTCTACTATTATTTCATCTATACTAACCTTCTTATTTGGCAAGTCCAACAAGTCCATTTCCAAAGCGAGTGTCCCTACATCCGCAATGAAATCGTGACCAACCCATTGGTCTATCATAGAGAAGTGTACATCTTCAACATCCAAATTATTTAATTGCACATCGGGCATTTCGCTAGCAGATGTGTCCTTTGGTCCATCCGTGGCAAAAGCATCTTCTATAAAAGAATAGTTCCATGTGGGACTATCTTTCTTGCGTAATAATCGTACAACGCCACCTTTTAATTTTATATTCTTTACAACGGGCAGCTTATCGTTCCAATAATCATTAAAAAGTGAAGTGGTGCTTACACTAAAATCACCAATAAAGGCAAGTGTATCTTTTTGTTGATCTTCAATATATAATTGTTCAAGATGCACACGGTTCAGGAAATCAATTTTCACATGACCTATTTCCACCCTAGTATCTAGTTTTTCGGAAAGGTAATTGGCACCTTTATCCGCCATGTAATTCTGCACTTTTTCTCGCGTCAGCAAGAAACCACTAACAACTAGTAATAGCAAGATGATTAGTATAGACCAACCCAATATTTTGAGTACGCGACGCACGGCACAAATTTAAACTTTTTTTAAGCTTTATAATGACAAAAAAATGTAATGACAATGCCAAACGAGCGTTAATTTTAAGGTTAAATCAATAGTATTATGAAAATAGGATTAAGTACTTTAAGCATAGCGTTAGTTTTCTTAATGATTTTAGGCTGTCGCAAAAAAGATACAGCTGGCACTGGTGGAGATTACACTTTGGTCGTAAGTATGAAACACCACACCTTGGCCGTAGATACTGGCAAGGTTTATATCAAATATAATGCGTCAGACGCACCAGCTTCACTGGATGTATATGAAGCTTCAACTGTTTTAACTGATGATAATAATGTTGGTGCTGCTCAAGCAGTATTTTCAGGTTTGAAAAAAGGAGAATATTACCTTTATGGAAACGGCTGGGACAAAACAATTTTTAGCACCGTTGAGGGTGGCCTTCCATATGAAATAACGAGCGGAGATAAAACAATGGATATTAATCTTCAGGTTACTGAAGACGGGCATTAAGCACATCATTGATTCGCACAAAAGCAAAAGGTGGGCTTATTTATTTACTGTAAATAAAGCCCACCTTTTTTATTGAAAAAAATGCTAATCGTGCGTTTCTACTAAATCCATTTCATCAATAACCCATTGGGCACCACCAAACTTTTCAATAATAAACAAAGTGTAGCGCACATCTACCGTAATGTTACGGCATAGGTTAATGTCATAAAGTATATCACTCATAGTCCCTTCCCATATTCTATCAAAGTTCGTTCCGATTAACTCACCATAAGCATTCATGACCGGACTACCAGAGTTACCACCCGTTGTATGCGTTGATGCTAAGAAACAAACGGGTACATCTTTATTACCATTATGCTCTATGGCATAACGCCCAAAGTCTTTGGCCTCATAGAGGTCTACTAGTTTTTGAGGCATATTGAACTCTTCAACCTCCGTATTACGCTTTCTAACAGCACCGCCTAATGTTGTATAAAAATTATAATACATGCCATCTTGCGGTTCTATACCTTCAACTTTTCCATAACTCAATCTTAATGTAAAGTTGGCATCAGGGAACAAAGGTGTGGTAGAGAACTCACGCAAACCTTGCATATATATCTTGTAATTATCATTAATCCTGGCGCGCGACGGTCTAAGATTTCCAATTGTAGCTCTATATTTTGTATCAATAAAGTTATAAGTCACATAAGCTGGATCAGCTTTTAATGTGCTCAAAATTTGGGCCTTATCGCCAGATCGCAATAACTTACTCAAAGCAACTGTATCTCTAAATATTGAGCTTGAGTAAATTTTATTAATTTGTTCTGTACTCAAAGCATTATCCTGTTCAAATTCAGTTGTATACATGGCAAATAAGTCCGTAGCAATTTGTTTATCAGTAGCTAGGTTCATGCTATTTACGCGTCCATAGGCACTTTTTATGTAAGCATTTATATCCCACTCCTTTCCGGTTTCTTCTTTATCAATCATCGTTTTAACCAAGCGAGCGACCTGCACAAATTCAGGCGCCATTAAAGCCTCTCGGATATAAGTATAATGTACTTGATCTCGCTCCTGCGCTTTATAAAGAGTACTTTGAGCATCAATTATACCAGCGTATTTCTCTTGACGAAATGGATCTTCATTGGCCCATGCTAAAAAGTCTACCTCGAAGTCTTTCTTCTTTTGAACCGCTTTATTTAATTTTAGCCCTCTCACTTCTCCTTTCCATTTTTTATAATAATTGGCCACACGCGCTTGCTTTGAAGCGTATTTAATAAAGTTTTCTTTACTCTCTTTCATGGCGGCTTCAATTACATTTAATCGAGCTTCTCTAATTTTTATTCTTACGGGATCTAATACATTCATCGTTTCATTAATGCCATCCGAAGTAAGATACTCCTGGGTACTTCCAGGAAAACCATAGACCATAGCAAAATCTCCTTCGTCTAAACCTGCAATATTAATTTTAAGATGCTTACGTGGTTTATAAGGGCGATTATCTTCACTGTAATCAGCAGGTTCATTATTTTCATTGGCATAAATTCTAAACAAACCAAAATCTCCAGTATGTCTTGGCCAAGCCCAATTATCTGTATCGCCACCAAATTTCCCAATGCCATTGGGTGGGAAACCGACTAATCGAATGTCGGTATATCGCTCTATTGTAAATAAGTAGTATTCATTATTATAAAAGAAACTTTTTATTTGATATTCTAAAGTACTTCTCTTAGGCTTACCGCCTAAACTTTTCACTTGTCTGTTTAACTTATTTATTGACTTGCAACCTTCAACGATTGCCTTAATATTTGCAGCTATAATACTATCGTTATATTTCTTATCTCTACCATCCGAAGTACCTCTCATTACTTCTTTAGTAATTGGCTCAATATTTCGAATAAATCGAACCGATAATCCCGGACAAGGTATTTCCTCAGACTGACTTTTGGCAAAAAAGCCATCGGTCATATAATCATTCTTTACACTACTCAAGCCATTGACCGTGCCATAACCACAATGATGATTTGTAAGCACAAGTCCTTGATTAGAAACTACTTCACCCGTGCAGCCTCCACCAAAGATTAATACCGCATCTTTCAAGCTTCCTTTGTTTACACTGTATATATCTTCGGCACTTATCTTCAAGCCCATGGCTTGCATATCCTTTTCATTTAATTGCTGCAATAAAAAGGGCAACCACATTCCTTCGCCTGCAAAGGCTTTAAATGTGAATAAAAACAGGGCGATAGTTAGGCTAATTTTTCTCATGTCAATTACTTTCGTTCAGTTCCCAAATGTAAGAAAATGTTCATTGAACCCAATATTAAACATAAAAAGAAAGGATGGATTGAAGTAGTATGCGGTTCTATGTTTAGCGGCAAAACAGAGGAGCTCATTCGAAGACTGAAACGAGCACAAATAGCCAACTTACAAGTTGAAATATTTAAACCAGCATTAGATAAACGCTATGATGCGCAGGATATTGTTAGTCACGGAGGTGGCAAAATACAAAGCACGCCAGTGGCTCAGTCTCGAGATATATTAGCCTTGACCCAAAATGCGCCAGTGATTGGCATAGACGAGGCGCAATTTTTTGATGATGGCATAATAGATGTGGTCAATGAGCTAGCCATTAAAGGCAGCCGCATAATTGTAGCGGGGCTAGATATGGATTTTAACAGAAAAGGATTTGGACCAATGCCTGAATTACTAGCCATTGCTGACTTTACAACAAAACTACACGCCATATGCGTAGTCTGCGGAGATAGCGCCAATTATAGCTATTGCAAATCAGCGTCGGAGGAAAAAATTGTATTAGGCGAAAAGGATGTCTATGAACCTCGTTGCCGTAGCTGTTATTTTAAAAACTAAGCAAAAATAAAAAAAAGTAGCCTTTTATCGCTAAAGCTCAGTAAAACAAAGGTAATGAAGCAACTCATCCACAAAATCTTCACATCATTTATGACGAAAGGTGCATAACTAAAGTTCAATAAAAGCAAGCATTGAAGGATATTTGTAACAATGGGAAAAATTATTGCCATAGCAAACCAAAAAGGCGGTGTAGGCAAGACTACCACTGCAATTAACCTAGCTTGTAGCTTAGCGGTATTAGATTATAAGACACTTTTAGTAGACTGTGATCCTCAAGCCAATGCGACTACAGGAAATGGTTTTGATTTAAAGAACATCAAACTGAGTGTTTATGACAGTTTAGTCAATGACACAGAGGTCAAAAATATTATTCTAGAAACAGAGACGCCAAATCTTTCTGTGCTTCCGGCACATTTAGACTTAGTAGGTGCAGAAATAGAGTTAATAAACCACCCCAATCGTGAGCAAAAACTCTTGAATGTACTTGAACCAATTCAAGATGAATATGACTTAATAATCATTGACTGCTCTCCATCTTTGGGCTTAATAACATTAAACGCCCTAACAGCAAGTGATAGCGTTATTATACCGGTTCAGTGCGAATTCTTTGCACTAGAAGGATTGGGTAAGTTATTAAATACAGTAAAAATAGTACAGAACAAACTCAATGAGAAGCTACAAATCGAGGGTATATTAATGACAATGTATGATGGTCGCTTAAGATTAAGTAATCAAGTCGTAGAAGAAGTCACGAATCACTTTGATGAAATGGTATTCCAAACAATTATTCATAGAAACACTCGCTTAGGAGAAGCACCAAGTCTTGGTAAGCCAGTATTACTATACGATGCCGAAAGTAAAGGAGCATTAAACTATCTAAACTTAGCTAAAGAAGTATTGCAAAAAAACGATATGACTAAAATAGCTAACAAAGACAAAACATTTGAAATAGAGGACAATGAGTAAGCAAAAAGCACAAATAGGAAAAGGTATAGGTGCCCTATTGGGAAATATAAAAGATGAAGTAAATAACTTTGACGGCAACAAAACAAAAAGAAAAAGTACTTCGGTAGCAATTGAAGAAAATGTAGTTGGCAGCATAAGCCGCATTCCATTAACGCAAATAAGCGTTAACCCTAAACAACCTCGTAGAGATTTTGACCAGAAAGCCTTACAAGAATTATCGGATTCAATTAAGCTACATGACGTAATACAACCCGTAACAGTTATTAAGTTAAGCCCTAAGTCCTTTCAATTAATATCAGGAGAGCGCCGCTTTAGAGCGTCTAAATTAGCAGGGTTAAAAGATATACCGGCATACATTCGTACAGCCGATACACAAGAGCTATTAGAAATGGCCTTGTTAGAAAACCTTCAACGTGAAGATTTAAATGCCATAGAAATAGGCCTGAGCTACAAGCAACTGATGGATGAGTGCAAGCTCACACAAGAAGAAGTAGCAGAGCGTATGAAAAAAGAGCGTTCTACTGTTGCCAATTATTTGCGCCTATTAAAACTGCCTCCTTCCATACAAAGCGCTGTTCGAGCTGATGAAATAAGCATGGGTCACGCACGCGCGATATTAAGCCTGGAGCATATAGACCAACAACTAACTGCTTTTGAGGAAGTAAAAAATAAGAGCCTATCCGTTCGAGCTACAGAAGCATTTGTAAAAACATTAAAGAAAGGTAAAGTAAAAAAAGGCTTAACCAAAGCCACTGCATTAGCACCTCAATATAGAAAAGTTGAAGACGATTTAGCCTCTCACTTGTCTACCAAAGTAAAAATGGATAGAAAGAAGAATGGCAAAGGCACTATTTTAATAGAATTTTATAACGATACAGACCTTGATCGCATACTACAAGCCATGAAATTGTAATATCTTCACGTTGTGAAAAAGGTATTGTTTCTCCTAATATTCATGAGTACTAGTGTAATAACTTTTGCTCAGAAAGACAGTTTGATAAAAATTGACTTAAGTACTAAAAAGTACAAAGCCGAGTACCCTGATTCTTTTTTCAATTATAATATTCACACACCTATTCCTAAGCGTTCTGCGCTTTACTCAGCTTTACTTCCGGGACTTGGACAATACTACAACAAACAATATTGGAAGTTAGGTGTTGTAGCCGGCGGTATTGGAGCCGCTTCAGGATTTATTATTTTTAATAATAACCAATACCAAAAATATCGAAGAGCATACATTGCGCGAATAGATAATGATCCAACGACGGTTGACCAATATGTAGGATTATATCAAAATGAAGATTTAAACTCGCTGCAAAAAGAGTACAGACAGTACTTAGAATATTCTGTTGTTTTTACATTCGTAGGTTACGCGCTCAACGTATTGGATTCTTATGTTGGTGCTAACTTAAAATCATTTGACATGTCCGATGATTTAAGCTGGCACGCAAGACCTGCCTTTGAAAATGGACAAGTAGGATTGGCATTGATAATTAAAAAGAAATAGTATGAAAATAGCAATGATTGGTTATGGGAAAATGGGTCACACCATTGAAGAAATTGCCTTAGCAAAAGGTCACGAAATGCCTTTGAAAATTAACCATGAAAACCTCGCTGACTTTAATGCTGAAAATTTAAAAGGAATTGATGTTGCCATAGAGTTTACAACGCCTAGTGCTGCATTTGACAACTTAAAAGTACTTTTTGAAAATAAAATACCGACCGTATGCGGCACAACCGCTTGGTTAGACCACAAATCAGAAGCTGATAAAATATGCAAAGAAAATGATACCGCATTTCTATACGCGAGTAATTTCAGCGTAGGTGTTAATCTATTCTTTGAATTAAATAAACAACTGGCTACTCTCATGAATAACTACCCTGCATACAACGCAAGCATGGAAGAGATACATCACACAGCCAAATTAGATGCGCCGAGCGGTACCGCAGTAACCCTAGCCGAAGGCTTATTAGAAAAACTAAAAGCCAAGGACGCTTGGATCAATGAACCAACCAAGGATGCACATACATTAAGCATTATATCTAAGCGCGAGGACCCAGCGCCGGGCACACATTCTGTATCTTACGACTCGGCCATTGATAGTATAGAAATAAAGCATACGGCTCATTCTCGTACGGGATTTGCCAGCGGTGCTGTATTAGCCGCCGAGTTTTTAGCTGGCAAGAAGGGTATTTTTACTATGCGTGATGTGTTATTTTAAGTACCTCTTGTCATACTGAGCTTGTTTCAGTAGCCTCTGCGAGATACTTTTACCCCACTTTTTAAACCAAATATTATCTACACCCATTGTCATACTGAACTTGTTTCAGTATCCTCCGCAAGCCGAATATTAACTTAATTACAAATCGTCAATTGTAAAATGGGTAAACAAATCTTCTCGACTTAGATTTTTTTCATTAATTAAATTATCCTTCCAATCCCTATGCCAATTTTTAAGGATAGTGTCCAAAAAAGTGTGTAAAATCCAAAAGATTAATTTTTGTAATTGCAACACAAAAACACTTAAAATATGGACTTTACACAACAGCAAATTA
>CALIIL010000126.1 GCA_938017685.1 uncultured Chitinophagaceae bacterium | reverse complement strand
CTGTTGTTATAGAAGCTAGTCATATGTGCATGATGATGCGTGGGGTGCAGAAACAGAATAGTACAACAACAACCAGTGCATTTAGTGGAGAGTTCAAAGACAACCACATGACGCGAGCTGAATTCTTAAAACTATTGAATAAATAAAGAAGAGATAATAAATTATCTTAAATCAACCACTTCTACACCACTGTACTTTGCTTTGTTAAACTCAAATGAGCTGCTCGCTAAGCTTGGGTTCTTCTTATAATTATATACTGAGTACTTGTATACGTTACCATTTTTATCATAAACGGTTCCGCCAATAACAGTGTTGTTCTTTTGGCTCACTTTCAATACAATTTTGTCAAACTGCATTGACTTTTTTAATGGAACTAGTCCAATATAAACAATTCCTTTTTTTGCTGTTAGGTATTTATAAGCATACTCTTTTTCGTAGAAGTTTGTAAATAATTTTGAAGGAGTAAAAGCATCTTCGTCCTCATCTACTTCATTTACCTGAACTTCATTTGACTCTTTAATATATGTCCATGAAGTATTACCATTATTATAAATCTCCTGACCGCTAATTTTTAGCACATATTTATTGCCTTTCATTGCCACAGTACCTGATTTAGTTCCTTGGCTTTTTCCGGCTTTATTTTTAATGCTTATTTTAAAACTCGCCGTCATTGATTTTAACGACTTCAGGTTTTTACTTACTTTATTCAATACGTTTTTTGCTTTGGCATCGCCTTGAGCCATTACTTGCGTACATATTGCTAGAAAACCTAATAAGAATAATGCTTTTTTCATGATGTTAGTTGAACTCTAACAAAGAAAATACACAAATTGCTAATAGGGTGTGAAGCTTAAAAAGTAATCCTTTATAAGCTGTTAATTAATCAGATATTGTATAATAAGCGCAAGTAGTAAGGTAGTTGCGCAAATAAGGAATAGCGCCAAATAACCAGTTTTGCTTGCGAGGTTTAACACCAAACTTATATATGTATATAGGATTGAAGAGGAACCATTGCTTGCTCAGTATGTTGGAGCCGCATTGTTTCACAATTTTTTCAAAGCGTTCAACCGTGATGCCAGATTCTTTTGTCATTTTCATCCAGTCGCGCATTTCCTTGCTTTCGCCGCATAGTTTTTGAATGCCCAAATATAAAGGCATAGGGAGTACATGATAGTACGGAAGTTTCGATGCAAGCTTACTTTTAAGTAATTGCTGGTGACCGCCAAATGGCATGTGCCATGGTGGAAAACCAAAGAATATTTGACCTCCAGGTTTTAAAAATTTCTTTAATTGAGGAATGAATTTTTCTTGCTTAGGAATGTGCTCAATAACATCTTTCAAAATAATTAAGTCAAACTGATGCTTGTACTTATTTTCAAATGCTAATTCATAAATATCTTGATTTAAGAAATCGAGTTGTCCTTTCGAAATGTACTCAGGCAAGTAGGATCTGCCCAGTTCTAATCGCTCTTCAGCCAGATCAACGCCTAAACAATTACAGCCTCTTTGAAGAAAAGGCACAAGTACGCCACCTTCTCCGCATCCTACTTCCATAACTTTAATATCACTCGTTATGTTAAGTGATTGTTCAATAAAAGGAAGCACGTAATTCTCCGAATTTTCAACCTGCTGGTCAAATCTTAGTTTAGGATTTCGGTGTTGCTCTAACATTAGGAGGGCAAATATAAATGATTAATACTAACTCTAATCTGATTTGAATTGTCCCATTTGTCTTTTAATGGAATCTTCATGAATAGTTTCAAAAATGCGTAGAATAAATTCATCAGTAAATTCATTTTTTTTACCCCAAACACTTCTGCTTTCAATGATTTCTCGCCATCGCTCAGGTTGAAAGATGGGCATGTTATTTTCTTTTTTTAGCAATCCAAGTTCTTCACCAATGTTTTTACGTTTCGCCAAGAGATCTATAATTTCTGCATCCATTGAATCCATGACTTGGCGCAAGTGGTCAATCTTTGCTTGAGCGGTATCATTTGTAATGGGTTCGCGAATAATCAATTTATCTACCAGTTCAAATAATCTAGCCGGTGTAATTTGTTGTTTGGCATCACTTAATGCTTCGTCAGGATTAGGATGGGTTTCAATCATTAATCCATCTAAGTCCAAATCTAATGCTCGTTGTGCAACATCAGCTAATATATCTCTACGACCTGATATATGACTTACATCACAATAGATTGGAATAGTAGGGTAGCGTCTTTTTAGTTCCATTGGGATAGCCCAATTGGGTTTATTACGATATATACTACTTTCATCATAACTTGAAAAGCCACGATGTATGCAAGCAATCTGAGTAATGCCGGCCTTTAGTAAGCGCTCCACTGCACCGCTCCATAATTCTACATCTGGGTTTATGGGGTTTTTGACCAGCATAGGAATGTTAGTTCCTTGGACAGCATCGGCTATTTCTTGCACTGTAAATGGATTAACCGTACTGCGAGCACCAATCCATAAGGCATCCATTTTATATTTTATGGCAAGTTCCACTTGTTCAGTGTTTGCCACTTCGGTACAAACTTTTTTACCTGAGATTTCTCTTGCTTTTTGTAACCACTGCAATGCAACTTTTCCTTTTCCTTCAAAGTTGCCAGGCTTGCTTCTTGGTTTCCATACACCTGCTCGAATCATATTGACATTGCTGTCCTTGAAAGCATTGGCAATAGACATTAATTGTTCTTCACTTTCCGCGCTGCAAGGTCCGGCTATTAGGAATGGTTTTTGGGTAAACATTGTTGTAAAAGTACAACTGAACTTATCAGGATATAATCACTCGCTCAATAATATTATGAGCATAGTGATAGGGGATGTATTCTAACGAAGGGATTTGCTTAGTTAAAATTAAATGAGCACGCTTGCCAACTTGAATGCTGCCTAGCTCATGTTGTAATTCTAGTGCAGCTGCTCCATTGAGGGTTACTGAATTAATAGCTTCCTTGGGCGTCATTTTTAATTGAGTACATGCAAGAGACATCATAAAATTCATATTACTACTTGGGCATGAACCGGGGTTATAATCTGAGGCAATAACAACGGGTAAGTTAGCATCAATGAGCATACGCGCTGGCTGATAATTCATAGCCAAAAAGAAGGCAGCACCAGGGAGCAATACCGGTAATGTGTTTGATTCTTGTAAACAAGCAACCTCTGCTTCACCTAAAGATTCAAGATGATCAACACTGAGCGCATGATGTTTAACACCTAATTGTATGCCGCCACTATTATGTAATTGGTTGGCGTGTATTTTAGCTTTTAAACCATATTTGGCACCTGCTTCAATAATTTGTTCTGTTTCATCTACAGAGAAGAAACCTTGCTCGCAAAAAGCATCTACATAATCTGCTAACCCTTCATCGGCAACTTGGGGTAGCATTTCATTGATGATTAAATCTAAATAGCCTTGATGATTGTCTTTATATGCTAATGGGTAAGCATGAGCTGCTAAAAAACTAGCTTTAATAGGAATGTTACTGCTTTCTTTTAAACGACGTATTACGCGTAGCATCTTTAACTCGGCCTGGGTGCTTAAACCATAACCACTTTTTATTTCAATAGCGCCTGTTCCATTGGCAATAGCTTCCTCTAATTTGGGTACGGAAATATCGTATAGTTCGTTTTCTGAAATCGAAGCCATTTTCTTCGCAGAGTTCAAAATGCCACCTCCACGTTTGGCTATTTCTTCATAGCTTATGCCTTGAATGCGCATTACAAATTCTTCTTCACGAGAAGCAGCATGAACCAAATGTGTGTGCGAATCAATATATGTTGGGATAACACAACGCCCCGTTGCGTCTATTGTTTTATCAAACTGTTCTGCGGGCAATGCGTTCATGGGGCCATATGACTCTATGATACCTTTATTAATCACTAAATAAGCATCATTCAAACAAGGTAATGTGTCCATTTCCAGCCCAAGCACTTTATCTTTGTTAGAGTCGGCTGCTTCGGTTTGTGCTAATATTTTAATATTTGAAATCAAGGTGCGCATAGGCGTTAAAAGTAAGTAAGATTGAATACGTTAGGAAATATTTTTAAGGTTCATAGTTTTGGCGAAAGTCATGGACAAGCTGTTGGTTGTATAATCGATGGTTGTCCTGCCGGATTGATTTTAGATATGCCGAAAATACAAGCTGCGGTTGATCGACGTAAAACGGCACAACATGATTTTTCATCACAGCGAAAAGAAAGTGATACAGTTCAAATTGTTTCAGGTGTATTTGAAGGGAAAACATTGGGTAGTCCCATTTGTATAATCATTCATAATGAAGATGCGCAAAGTAAAGATTACTCTCACTTAAAGGATGTGTATCGTCCTGGTCATGCTGATTATACGAATGAACGTAAGTATGGTTTTAGAGATTATAGAGGTGGAGGACGAACTTCAATTAGAATTACAGCACCTTTGGTTGCAGCTGGTGAAATAGCACGGCAATTGACTGCAAGAATATCTTGCGCAACAATAACAAGCTTTGTTAGTCAAATTGGTTCGGCGAAACTGGATGTGTCCGATTTGTCAGAAAAAGGAATTAGCGAGCAACAAAAAACCTTTTTAAATTCATCAACAAAAAATATTATTGATGGAACTTTTGATAAACAAGTAGATGACTTATTGGAAATAACAGCGCAAGCTGGAGATACATTAGGTGGTCGAATTAGCAGTTGTATAGAAGGCCTTGAAGTAGGAGTGGGTGAGCCTATATTTGGTAAGTTTCAAGCACAATTGTCGCAGGCGTTATTTTCTATTAATACAGTAAAAGCTGTTGAGTTTGGTCGAGGAATTGATGCAGCCGAAATGACTGGTGCCGAGCACAATGATGTATTTATTGCCAGTGATAAACTAACCGAAACAAATAATCATAGTGGCTTATTAGGCGGCATAACTACAGGCAATAGATTGGTATATCATACTTATTTTAAACCTATTTCTAGTTTAGGGCAAAAACAACAAACAACGAATACGAAAGGTGAGGAAGTAGAAATAAATATTAAAGGACGTCATGATGTTTGTGCCGTACCTCGCGCAGTGCCCATTGTTGATGCTTACAGCAACATCATTTTGATAAACTTACTTTTACAAAACAAATATGCAAAATTATAGATTAAAACTATTCTTAAGTTGTTGCTTGCTATCGCTGGTCATGATTTCATGCAAGACTGTCAAAAAAAATAAGGAAGTGGAATGCGATCCGAGCACTCAGACCTTTGTAGCTGAGTATAATAGTCTTTGTGATTCGTTGCCAACAATGCGGTTCATTGATGTATCACTAGCGGTTAAAACGAATGCAGATATACCTACAGATAAGCCTATATTGTTGGTATTATTTAATCCTACATGCGGTCATTGCGAGGAGTTTTGCAAGCAAGTTAAAGCTGATTTATCATCACTAAATGATGCGACCGTATTGTTTATTACGGGTGAGCCTAATGCAGGTTCTATCGGCAAGTTCTCAGAAAAGATGCAGCTTGATTCAATAAATAATTTTATTGTAGCGGCTGATAATTTAGGTTTTACCAAAGACTATTTTGAATACCAAGGGATACCTCAAATTATGGTTTATGATAAGAAGCATAGATTGAGACATATTTTTTACAAGGAGGCTGATATGAAAGATGTCTTACCTTATTTACTTAAATAAGCTATGTGGTTATTTCCAATAGGCGATACAAATGTTGAAAATGGTCATAGACCTATTTTTGCCCGCTCTTTATTAGTTATAAATATTGCTGTTTTTATTTATCAGTATAGTTTAGGAGATACTGGCTTTAGACATGCTATAAATACTTATGGGCTTATACCAGTTGAGTTTGTTCATGGTCAAGATTGGTTTACTGCTTGGACTTCGATGTTTATGCACGCTGGCTGGATGCATTTGATAGGGAATATGTTTTTCCTTTATGTCTTTGCCGATAATATTGAAGCACGGGTAGGGACTTTGCGCTTTATCTTATTTTACTTTCTTGGAGGATTGGCAGCCGCTGTAGGACAAACTCTCTTCAATGTTGAAAGTATGATCCCTATGGTTGGAGCATCCGGTTCAATCTCGGCCTGCTTAGGTGCCTACTTAGTATTGTTTCCGAAAAATAAAGTCAAACTATTATTAATCGTATTCGTAGTCAATGTTCGGATCACATGACAGATATGGGGATTAAGCAAATAGCTTGGTTAATCTAAAGAGGAAGAATTTGGTATCTGTAACGCCTCTTAGGTTTGCTCTGAAGAGTTTTATTTTTGCGTTGAATGATTCTGCATTGGCATTTGTA
>CALIIL010000125.1 GCA_938017685.1 uncultured Chitinophagaceae bacterium | reverse complement strand
CTTTGGATTCTTACACCTTAATTCATAAAGACGCAAAGTTCTCAAAGGAAGAAACGAATGAAATAATCAATTTTATCACACAATTAAAGGATAGTTTATAAACAATAATTAAATATAAAGAAAAATGAAAAATTTAAAAATTAGTATAGCAGCAATGCTATTGTTAGCAGTTTCTCTTACCAATGCACAGGAAAAGGATAAAATGAATCACGGAGAAATGGAAATGGATCATAGTAAAATGAAAATGCAAGATGCCAAAGCAGAAGCAGTTCTTGCTGATTATTTTATGTTGAAAGATGCTCTAGTAGGAGATGACAATAAAAAAGCAGCACAAGCAGGCACTAAACTAGTAGGCTCTCTTAAAGCATTTGATAAAAGTAGTTACACAAAAGATCAGCAAAAGGAGCTAACCGACATAATAGAAGATGCTACGGAACACTCAGAACATATTGCTGAAAGTGCCATAGACCACCAAAGAGAGCATTTTAAAATCTTGAGTAAGGATATTACCGATATGGTAGCTATTACAGGGTCAAAAAGCACGTTGTACCAACAATTTTGCCCAATGTATGATAAAGGGAGTGCTTGGTTAAGCATAAGTGACGAAGTTAGAAACCCGTATTATGGAAGCTCAATGTTGAAGTGTGGAAAAGTTCAAAAAACTATTTAATAGAGAATCCCTTGTGTTAAAATTTTTTCAATACTCTGGTTTATTAGTTAACGTAAAGTTGTGAGATGAAAAGGATATCTGAATAGTTGAAAAGCCCTGTTGTGAGAAGGAAAAATAATTGATGGTTAGTGTTAGTTCCTTCCCAATTCAGGCACAAATTAAAGTCCTAATAAGAGAAAGGGATGTTTTTTTCATTGGTTGGTTTAGTAAACCCTTTCTCTTTTTTTAGGCACAATGTATTTATTTAAAAAAAATAGTAAGGAGTATCTGATTTTATGAGATGAAAGACTTAAGTGGTTAATCGTTTAATACTAGTTCGGCCCACATTTTTAAGTATAATATAAAGATTTCAGTTTATTAATCACAATCAAAAAATATGTAAAGTGAATGAAGGATTGTTGTAATACAAATAATGGCAAAGCCCAAAATAAGAGCTCTTTTGCAAAATGGTTCAATTATTTAGTGTATGCAATATTAATAGCAATAATTGGCGGTGCATTGGTGCTACAGATATTAGTTTAAAAGAATAATATAATTGAAGAGACCTTTGATGAAAAATCATAGTTGACAAATTAATGAATGGATAAAGAAAAAGACATACAAACTACAACTGCGTTTTATGGGCAGCTATTCTATGGTTCTAAGTATGTGCTATTAGTGCTGCTTATCGCTTCGGTAGTCGAACTGTATGCTATGCCTAGTCTTGATGCGTCTTACGTTACAATTATACTTTTAGCCTTAACATTAATTAAAATTGGGTTTATTATAGCCTTGTCCTTTAATCAGTTGATGAAAATAATTGCTCAAAGTCATCTCTTGAGCCACGTATTGGTGCTGTTCGGATATTTGATTGTGTTGGTTATATTCTCGTTTGCAATAGATTTTACAGCATTACAATTTTTGGACGCTACTCATTTTAAAGTCAACAATAGCATTGGAAATAATGGACTCTCGGTATTTTTCGATTTATCCTATTTCAGCCTTATTACATTTTCATCTGTAGGATTTGGAGATATAGTTCCAATAACGGTTCCTGCTAAAATTTTAGTAACACTTGAGGTATTACTTAGATTTTTCGTGTTGGTTTTTGGTATCGCAAATGTGAATAGAATTAGAGTGAATAAATAACCCTTTAAAGAAAAAACAGTATGAAAACAGTAAAACTTACAACATTATTAACGCTATTGTTATTTGTGACTAGTCAAATCAACAGTCAAAATGCCGATGTGGATACAGAAGAACAAGCGGTCATAGAAGTGATGAAGTCGTATAAAGATGCCATTCAAAACCTGACTACAGACGGTACTTTCGAACTTTTTACGGAGGATGCTACTATTTTTGAACAAGGTAAAGTAGAGGGCACTTATAAAGAGTACATTAATGGGCATCTAGGTCCAGAATTAGGTCACTTTAAAAGTTTTACATTCTCAGACTACACCATTAATGCAAATGTAAATTTGCCGTATGCCTATACGACTGAAAATTACCTGTATACGATAGTTTTAAAGGGTGACGAAGCTAAGGGAACAAAAGAACGAACGATTGAAAGTAAAGGCGTAGCGACCTCAATTCTAGAAAAAATAGATGGTACTTGGAAGATAATTCATTCGCATACCTCGTTTAAAAAATTGAATAAATAAATGCATCCATAGCATAAAATTATATTGCTGTATTGGTCATATTTAAAAATATCTGCAAATTGAAAATGTTAAAGCAAACTAATCAAAAACTCTCATTATTAGGCTCTGTTTCCTTGGGTACAGGCGTAATGATTGGCGCAGGTATTTTTGTGCTAATGGGTCAAATCGCAGAATTAGTCGGCGATTTATTCCCGATCGCATTTATCGCAGGTGCAGTTGTAGTGGGCTTTAGTTCCTATTCGTATGTTAAGTTTTCAAACGCATATCCTTCTTCTGGAGGTGTTGCAAAATTTTTGACCAAGGCATATTTACCTGGAACACTTGCTGGTTCTTTTTCATTGTTGATGTATGTGTCAATGGTTGTTTCAGAAAGTTTAGTGGCAGGTACTTTTGGGGCGTATGCATTACGACTGTTTCCACAAGAATATGCAGGTTATGCATCTGCATTGGGCGTAGTCCTTATTGTTGCTGCATATATAATCAATATTTCGGGCAACAAGGTTATTGAAGCTACCGCCACTTTTACAGCAATTATTAAAGTAGTCGGTATTGCAGTACTTGCT
>CALIIL010000124.1 GCA_938017685.1 uncultured Chitinophagaceae bacterium | reverse complement strand
TTTTTGTGTTGCAATTACAAAAATCAATCTTTTGGATTTTACACACTTTTTTGGACACTATCGCTACCAAAGAAAAACAGCCCAAGACTACGAAATAAAAACAGGAACAACCTCCACCCTCAATATAGACTTAGAGCCATTGGCTTAAAGGCAATACTTACTGCACAAACAAATCAACCAAGTCCTGCGAGCGCAAGAAATCTAAGTTCTGTGTATTGATACTGAATGATATTTGTTGTGGAATTCTATTCTGTGTGTATACAGATTTAGTGTAATCCTTTAAATCTTTACTCAATAATAAAGGTAAGCTTATACGGATAATATCTTTATAGAAGTTCAGGTGTACACCAGCTTCAAACAACAACTTAGCTCCACTTGGGTTAGACTGCGCCGCACCACCATAACTAGCCGCATTAAAGAATACTTGTGGCAAGATGGGAAACTTGATAGGCAAGTCTGAACGTAAATTCACTGCCACCAACCAATCGTCACTACGCCCAAGCGGTGATGTTAACTTTGTTGTGCGTGTTACAAAACCACCTTCACGGTTCATTACTTGCTGCGACTTCCATCCACTAAATTCGCTACGACCTACAAAATAATTTTCATAGCCATAATCGTTCTCAGCCGTTACTGCGCTATTAAAATAGTACGGACTCAAACTAAGAGGGTTCGTAGTATTGTTTAGATAGAAAAACTTACCAGCAAAACCTCTTACATAAAGTGCCTTATCCTTCATAAAGTAATCAATACGCAAGTTGCTCTCGGCCGTCCACTTCAACCAATCGTTATTCCCTTCTATCTGCATAGAATAATCAAAGGGATTAAAGGTTCTATTATTACGATGCTTATAATTTATCCGAGCAAAATTCATCACCTTATAAAGACTTGCTAATGGCCTGTCCAAGCTATCCGTGGGGTCCATATTAAAATCAATATCTTGGCGACCAGTCATAAAGAATGATGCTTCGATGGCACGTGTAATCTTTTCTCTTAGGTTTTTAATGGGCAACTCTAATCTTATCTTAGGTTGTAACTTATAATGTCTAGTATATAATGCATCATTGGTATTAAGCGAGTTAGAATCAGAATGAAATGAACTTCCTTGAACAGACAAGGTAATTTTTTGAAAATTATTCTTTGGATAAAAACTGTAACCCATAGTTCCCGTACCTATTAAAGCCTTGGTTCTAAAGCTATACATAGGCGTTAATACATATTGAAACTGCTGGTTAGGTATGGTAAGGTTATGTAAGGTCAGTCCCAACATGGTTCTATCATAATTATTAAAACCAACCGCTGGCAATAAAAAGGACTTACCCCTAGTATTCGTTCCAAGACTTGTGCCTAATGCAAGTTTGGGCGCTCCATGCTTAAATAGAGCTCCTAGCTTGTAAGTATTATTTTTTGTATTGATATCTGGCGTGCTCTTATGCTGATCAACAACATAATGTGTTACTTGGTTCAAATTTCTAAAAACAGCTTCATTATTCTCCGTCCAAGTCTGTGAAACAACGACCGTATCATTCATGGCAAAAACATGCACTGGGTAATCCCCTTCAAACTTATCAGCCACCTTAACCTTAGTAAATTTGCCTTCTGTCTTTACTGACTTGATTTTCACATCCATCGGCTGACTAGAATATAAATAATCTTCAAAGTACCATCTTACATCTCTGTTCGTAAATTTTTCTACAAAGTATCTCAAGTCCTTTGGCGCTGGATGCTTATAATGCCACTCATCATAATAGGCTTTCATGGCTTGCTCCCAACTATCTTCTCCCACATATTCTTCTAAGTATTTTAAAGAACGAGCGGCTCTTGCATATACAACACCACCATAATTCATACTTGTATATTCCTCAGAAGGCAATTCAATGGGTTGCTCTTTGCGCGCATGACCATTTAAATGATACACAATATCATTACCATCATTTACAGAAACGTCAAAGCCTTTTTCTTCAAGATATTCTTCAATTTTATTTTCATAAAAAGAATTGACACCTTCGTCTAACCAAGGATGCTCGCGTTCGTTGCTACCCAATAATCCTTGAAACCAATTGTGCCCTGCTTCATGAATAATTACCGCATTCAAGGTATTACGGTTTGGCATTCTTCCCAATATAGCAATGTTGGGATACTCCATACCTCCGCCAGCATACAAGGGACCATCTACAATAGATATTTGATTGTAAGGATACTCACCAACATGTTCCGAAAGGTAAATAGCGGTTTCAGCTAGGACCTTGGCAGCCTCGTCATATTTCTTGGCATTAGCAGGAGTGTAATAAGCATATGCTGTGCACTTTTTACCAGAAGGTAATTTAAACTCCTCTTTACTAACCAGAAAACTCTTATCTGCAAACCATGCAAAATCATGTACGTTTTGCTGGGTGTAACGAATTGTTTTTACACCATTTCTAAAAGTATTAGCATTAAAGTCAGCAACATTTATTCTTTTTTCTATAAAATCAATTTCACTTTCTGTTTTTAAATCACCCGTAGCAGCCACAACATAATCTTGCGGCAAAGTAATCTTCACATCAAAATTTCCATACTCACTATAAAACTCTCCTTGATCTAAATACGACATGGCGTGCCAACCATCTTTATCATAGACCGCAGGCTTAGGATACCACTGCGTAATTTGATACGTCTGACCTTCGTGACCTAGACGAGAAAAATTCTTAGGTATCACCACTCTAAAGGGTGTGCTTACTTTAATGGTCTTGCCAGGCAAAAGAGGTTCAACCAATTCCAATAATTTAATATCATCTTGATTGTTGTACGTATTACTATTTACCGGCAATTCATTGACTTCAAACTTTAAACTATCGATAAAACCACGATCGCTTTCATCAGCATAATAAAATTTTGTATCTCCGTTTTCTACTTGCTGTTTGGCAAATGGTGTATGATCGTGCTTATAAGCATTGGGCCATACATGTATAAAAATATAGTTAAGCGTATCGGGCGAATTGTTGGTGTATTCAAACTCTTCATAACCACGTAAGATGTGATTTACGTCATCCAATTCAACGTCTATATTATAGTTTACTCGTTGTTGCCAATAGGATGAACTCGGTGCTTTAAATGCAAAACTTATTGCGATGAAAGCTATTAAAAGAATATTTTTTTTCATGTTACTTACCTCTACCCTGCAAGATAACTAAAATGGTATAAAGCATAATCTTTATATCCAATCCCATGCTACAATTTTTGATATATAACAAATCATACCGCATGCGCTCAATCATCTCTTGAGTATTTTCGGCGTAGCCATACTTGACCATACCCCAAGATGTCAAGCCTGGTTTTACCTGATGCAGGTATCTATAATGTGGGTGTGTTTGACTTATAATATCAATAAAATATTTGCGTTCAGGACGCGGACCCACTAAGGTCATTTCCCCTTTCAACACATTGACAAATTGCGGTATTTCATCAATACGCCACTTGCGCATAACCCTTCCCCAACGCGTAATTCTCGGATCATTTTCACAAGAAAGCTGCGGACCTTTATCTTCAGCATTGACAACCATTGAACGAAATTTATATATCCAGAAAGGCTGGCCGTAAATACCAATACGTTTTTGCTTATAAAAAATACTGCCCGGCGATGAAAGCTTCACCTTTATGGCAGATAATAAATACAACGGACTTAATAGAATAAGTACCAAAGCCGAAGCCACAATATCTAAAGCTCGCTTAAATACACGTTGCCAATCAGGCATTAACTCTGGGTAAATTTCAATTAATACCGCACCAAATACATTGCTCGTGCGCACTGAGCCTGAAATAATATCATACGAATCAGGCGTGATTTTAATAATAACTTGTCGGTGAGATAGTTGAGATAATATTTTTTCTAATCGGTCATGCTCTGATGTATCTACCGCAATAATGACTTCTTCAATTTGATGCTCGTCTATTATTTTTTCTAAATCCTCAATACTTCCTAAGCGTGGTAAGTGATGAGACATTCCGTTGGATCCACTATCATCAGCATAGACAAATCCTTTAAAAGAGTAACCTAAGTTTTTGTCATTGTCTCTAATATCTTGATATACTTGTACTGCTTGCTTGTTGCCTCCAACGAGCAAGGTGTTATATCCAAATTTTCCTTTATTAATTCTAGACTTTATAAAATTAAGTACAATCATACGGGCAACACTTGTGGCTACAAACTGGATTAGTAAGTAAGTTAAAAAGGCCTTTAAATAATACGAAGTCGATGGTGTAATGTCGTTTAATACAGCATAAGCACAAATAACAACTGTGCCTATAATGGTAATTAAGAGCGTTCTAAACATTTCAGTAATCCTAGACTTGCGGTACAGATTAAAGTAAGCTCCCGAAAATAAATGAAAGACTAACCAAATGGCCGGTATGAGTAATAATGTAATAGAATAATCTTTGGAAGAAATTTGATCAAAAAAAGACAGATCATTTAATTGCAGCGCTTGCGACTTTCTATGATACAAGAATAAGAACCACGCGATAGCCGCAGCAAAATAATCTGCAATTAGATAGTAGATAATACTTAATTTGACCTCTCTCCTCATTAAAAGCTCAGCACTTTAAAATTGTCTATTTCAACAAAACCTTCGTTCTGTCCATCAGGCAAGGATGCTTTAATCATAAAATTAAAGTCTCTGCCGGCATTATTGACACCATACTCAGTCAGGTTTATGTAAACTTTATTCCAATCCGCACGTTCTCTTAAGCCAATAATATCTCCAGTTATTACGGGCGCATTAATACCTGTTATTTGAGCAGCTATTGTAAATGGTACATTACAGCGATAATCAATCTCAATATAAGACTGCAAGGTCGAAGGAATATTGACAGATTGGGAGGTAATGGACTGACCACCAATAGCGCCAGCAGTTCTATTCAGCTCCATCTTAGCTATATTAGCTCCTCTTAAATCTGTAGCTAGTGTTCCAGTACGCAGCAAGGTAGTATCCGCATTAAGAAACTTAATAAACGAATTTCCTTGTTCAAAATCTTCTATTAAATGGAAGCTTACGTTCTCATTATATTTTGTGGTGACATCTAAAGGAATAGTATTTCCTGGAGATGCCGGCACCAAGTTATTACTTATTAAATAATAGGGATATTGTACTCGTGTACCACTGATACCATTATCCCACACGCCAGCTCGTATAGACACTTCATTAGAATCTTTTAAAAGGATTAATGGCACCTTGGCTGGTAACTCATAAGCGCCAATAAGGTTATTATCAAGATAGACCCAAGCATCTTTTATTCGCTCACTAGGACTGCCGTGTACACTAGGCGCAACATTACTTAATTTAATACTATCAATAAATATGTAAGTAGGTATTTCCTCTTTAGGATTAATGATATTACAAGACTGGCTCAATAAGCCAATAGCACACATCAATATTACGGGATATAATTTTTTCATCGGGCTGCTATTCATAACGAAATAGTTCTTGTTTTATTTCTTTAAGTTCTCTTTAATTTTATCCAGTATTTGATAAGCAATGTCCATGGCTTGATATCCGTCGTGGGCGCTAACTAAGGGCGCTGTATTATTTACAATACAGTCTACAAATTTCTGCAATTCCATTCTAATGGCATTGGTGTTCTTATTTTGAGGAATATTGACCGTGATTTTTCTTTTTTTACCATTCGGTAGTTCTATTGGAAAGTCTAATAAACCTTTCTTACCATCATCATCTTGAATAGTAACTATTTCTGTTTTCTTTTCTAAAAAGTCAATACTGATATAAGCATCTCGCTGGAATATGCGCATTTTGCGCATTTTCTTTAATGAAATGCGGCTCGCCGTAAGATTGGCCACGCATCCGTTAGCAAATTCTAGTCGCACATTAGCAATATCTGATGTATCACTTATTACATTAACACCACTAGCGGCCACACGCTTCAAATCGCTCTTAACTAAACTCATAATAACATCAATATCATGTATCATAAGATCTAGAATGACCGACACATCAGTACCTCTTGGATTAAACTGCGATAATCGATGACATTCTATAAATAATGGGTGTATTTCTTTTCCTTCTAAGGCCAAAAAAGCTGGGTTAAAGCGCTCCACATGACCAATCTGACATTTGATACCTGCTTCATTACTCAAATCCATGATTGCTTTGGCTTGCTCTAAGTTAGCAGCCATGGGCTTTTCTATAAAAAGGTGCTTGCCCTTTTTAATCACTTTTTCAGCTATTTCGTAATGCGCCGTTGTAGTACTTACAATATCAATAGCATCACAAGCATTAATTAACTCATCGGCATCGGTAAAGAATGATATACCATTGGCTTCGGCTACTTCTTTGGCCACGACTTCATTTATATCAAAGACACCAACGATATTGATATCTTTAATTTCTTGCCATTGTTGCAAGTGAATTTTTCCTAGGTGTCCTAGACCGAATAACCCAATATTCAACATGTAATAATTATTTTATTGATTAATTAATGTCAAACATCCAGTTGTGCTTGTCTTCAGCTTTGCCATATCTAATATCGGCAAGCTCTTGTTTGATACTTGGTGATATTTGCCACTCCTCTTGCGCCGGCAATACCATGTCAGTACCTTGGTAGTGCATTTCAGCAATAGGTGCAATGACTGCCGCTGTGCCTGCTCCAAAGGCTTCTTTTAACTCTCCACTTTTAGAAGCTTCAACTATTTCATCAATCGAAATTTTACGTTCTTCAATCTCAATATTTCTATCTTTCAATAATTGAATAACACTGGCACGAGTAAATCCATTGAGTATTGTTCCGTCTTCTAAGCTTGGGGTAATCACTTTATCACCAACGACAAAGAATACATTCATTGTACCAATTTCTTGTATGTACTTTTTCTCAATACCATCTAACCATAAGTTCTGATCAAAACCTTGATCCTGCACTTCTACCGTTGGTTGCATAGCCGCCCCATAATTACCTGCTGCTTTGGCAAAACCAACACCTCCGGGAAATGCACGACAATACTTGTCTTGCACATAAATACGGATAGGCTTGTTATAATAAGCACCTGCTGGCGTTGTGATAATCATGAACTTGAACTTGGTTGGAGGCTTAATTCCAATAAACTCATCAGCCGCAAACATAAATGGGCGTATGTATAGGGAAGATCCTTCTGTTGAGGGAACCCAATCTTTATCTGAAGAAATAAGGTCGTGTAAACCATTCATAAAGATATGCTCTGGCACTTCGGCCATAGCCATACGCTTAGCCGAAAGGTTAAAACGTCGAAAGTTATCTTGTGGTCTAAATACTCTTACCTTACCATCAGCCGTTTTATAAGCCTTTATTCCTTCAAAAATGGCTTGTCCATAATGAATAAATGTAGTTGCAGGGTGCATGCTTAAGTTGTCAAAAGGCACAATCTCGGCATCTTGCCAAGCACCATCATCGTAGTCAGACACCAACATATGATCGGAATAAACGCTAGCAAATTTTATATCATTCTCATCTACTTGATCAATCCGGCTCGTTGTTGCTCTATTTATCTTTGTTGTCATATTTGTGGTATTCATAAATTTTATTGTGTTTAATATTGCTGCATCCTGAAATAATAGGAATGCGAGTAATTTTCTAGTGAAATTGGCTTCCAAATCGTATTTTCGAAAGCTCCGCAAATATAAGAAAAAAGAGCCACAAATGAAAGCACAATTAGGACCTGAAAACTTGTTAATTTATTCGGAAAGTATCTATGAAAATAGCTGTGTTTCAAGCCAACTTGTAAGTATGGGTCAGTTTGAAAAAAGCATTCTTTTCTTAGTTAATGAAAGTGATTTTTCCGATGATAATAAAGCACTCTTTAACAAAATATGCGGAGCAGTTGAGCTCAGCGAAAAAGATTATAAGCTCGTTGTACTACCCAATAATTACAATGCCCTAAGTATTATAAATGAGCTAAAACCAAGCAAGTTAATTTGCTTTGACATCAAGATACCATCCTTAAGTAAAATATTAGACAGTATTATTCAAATTAATGACAATCAGCACCTTACAACAAATTCAATATCAACAATTAGCAGCAATCCAACAGCCAAGAAAAGCTTCTGGAATGCATTAAAAAAAATAATCGATTAAGCCATGGAACTACTATTTGCCACGGGAAATGCCAATAAGGTGATAGAAATAAGCAAGCTGTTGCCCAAGCATTTTAACATTCAGTCTTTAAAAGATTTAGGGTTTAAAGGCGAGCTCAATGAGCCCTTTTTAACCTTAGAAGAAAATGCAAAGACGAAGGCAGAGCAACTGCGAGAAATTTATAATAAAAACGTATTTGCCGAAGATTCGGGTTTATTCATTGAAGCACTGAATGGAGAACCTGGTGTGCACTCGGCAAGATATTCGGGGAATAACGCCACCGACAAACTCAATATTGAAAAAGCCTTACTTGAACTACAAGGCAAGAGTAATCGAAAAGCATATTTCAAGACTGTAATCCATTTAATACTAGACGGAGCGCACCACCAATTCATTGGAGCATGCCACGGAACCATTAATAAGCAAGCCGTTGGAAGTGAAGGTTTTGGTTACGACCCTATTTTTACGCCAAATGATTATGATTTGACCTTTGCCCAACTAGGCTTAGACATAAAGAACAACATAAGCCATCGCAGCAAAGCCACGAAGGACTTCATAGACTTTTTGTTAGCGCAATAAGGTAATATCTCCCTTAAGCATTTGAGCTCGTCCGTCAGGGTAAGCTACTCTAATCAGATAATAGTAAGTTCCTGCACCTTGCTCAACGCCATTAAAGCGGCCATCCCAACCACGCGAGATGTCATTTGTATAAAAGACTTGCTGCCCCCAACGGTTGTAAATACGAAACTCCTGCGCATTAATATTCTTACGCGCCCATATCTTAATAATATCATTGAGACCATCGCCATTGGGAGAGAAAGCATTAGGTACAAATACATCTTGTATAATAACCTTAATCCTAACACTATCGTATTGCGGACAACCTTTGTATAAGCCTAAACCAGTGACTACATAAGTTATATCCTCCTTAGGGCTAGCCACTGGATTATTGACTGCACTAAAACTTAAGAAGCGGTTAGGCTCCCAATTATAAAAATAAGCTCCCGAGGCATTTAACTGCACCTCATCTCCGTAATAGATTGTTGTATCATTATTATGCAATACAAGATTAAAGGGCGTTTGAATATCAATTATTGAAGACAACGTATCATTACAACCATGATCCTCAACCAAAATTACTTGATACACCTGCGCACCAAAGGTTGATGTTATTGGGTTAGAACAAGTTGAACAACTTAATAAAGCAGAGGGTGACCATAAGAACTGACCTGTGCTACTCGTAGCCCACAACTCGAGCGGATCTCCAGAACAAGTAATTGTATCATCAATCATATCACCTACAGCATATGGCCATACATTAGCTGTAAATGTATCCGTAGCAGCACAAGCTGCGTTGGGCGAAGTAATATTTAGAACAATGTCTTGCGTAACAGTTCCATTAAAAGTTGGATTATAACCTGCTGTGTTGGTAAGTCCTGAAGTAGACACCCAATTGATATTGTAAGCAAATGGCGGTGCCACTTGGGCATTAATTTGCACCTGTTCATTCTCACATATATCTATATCTGGCAATGGTGTTATAATCGGATTAGGGTCTGTATTTACAACAACCGTTCTAGAAGTTGGGGAACAACTTCTATATGTACCAGTGACCGTATAAGCTTGCGTACCAATAGTACTAGGTGTAATAATTGTGTTTATTTGATTAGGATTAGCAACATCTGCCGTGGGTGACCAATTAATATCTATTCCTGGGTCTGAGCTCCCTGCCATAAGGACTGTATCCCCAAAACAAATTGAAGTATCACCCGTAACTAAATCAAAAGAAATGGAATCTCTTATCTCAATGATTAAACTATCCGTAATAGTTTGAGAACAACCACTTTGAACATAAATTTTGATAAACTCAGTTCCTTCAGCAAGATTATCGTTAAATGCATAAAGACTGATAGATCGAACAGTATCAGCAATATTATTGGTAAATATCAATGTATCCTGAAATTGATTATAATCAATTCCATTCTGGGCAGTTCCTTGAATGACGAAATTAATGGTATCGGCACCTACTGACCCTAAAACAACTTTACGCTTTAAATCAATAATAGCTGTATCACAACCTTCAATAATATAAGGATCACCATTGGCTGTAGCCAAGCCAGTATTTAATTTAATATCAACAACATTAGAGGAGAAGCTACCTGCCTCTAAGAATACACCTGAATCTAAAACACCATCAAAAGCATCAGCAATAGCTAGCTTCATGTGGTAAGTACTGCATGGTACAACCTCAGATACAGCTTGTAACACGGTTGTAAATCCTTGATAGTTTACCGAGGCACCGCCTGCGTTACATACAAAATAGGCACACGTATTATTTGCAGCATTGAAAGCGCCACAGCCTGGTGTTAAGTTAAAACAATTGGTATTTGTAGTATTACAACAACCAGGATTATTCGGACAATAAATAGTACTTACCCCAACCGGACAAGTAGTAGAACCAGGCACTAAGGCAATATTCTTAGCTCCATTAGAATAAGGACCTGCAATGCCTGGACCACTTATAAAAAAGCCAAATACATCATTAAAATTTGAACATGTATAGTTCACATATTCAGAAGAGCCAAATACATAGTTAAACTTAACCGTATCCCCTATTGTAATAAAATCAAAATCAAGAATACAGGCATCAAAGGTTTGTTGATTGCAGAGTAAAGCTAAATCAGCATCACCAGCCACTTGGTTATTGGTCGATGGACCACTCGCCGGTCCATTAACACCCTGATTAACACCTGCAGTTACAGCAGTTCCTGTAGTCAGCGCAATACCGCTATCCAATCCTAAATTAGAGGCAACTACCTCAAAATCAGCCGAGGCCAAAGGCGGACAGTTTAAAACCGCATTGCTAATCGTAACTCCAAAGCCTGTTAAACGCTGCGCTAAATCAGTTGCATTGGTATTTGTATTGGCATTGATTTGTGCGAAGGACATATGACTAACTGTAGAACACAGCAGCAGAATGAGTATCTTATAGAAAGTTTGCATTGCCAGGATTTATTTAAAGACGTAAGAATAATATAATAGGTTTGCAAATATTTAGTTTTTTAAAATCTTATACCCACATTTCTACGTTATTTTCGTGCAATCTAGCAAAACACCTATGTTCAGCATATTTTCTAAGGAAATAAGACTTTTTTTCAGCTCACTGGTTGGTTACGTTGTAATTATCCTATTTATAATAGTAAGCGGCCTGTTCTTATGGATACTACCAGATACTAATATGTTTGATTATGGATATGCTTCCATGGAAAAATTCTTTTCATTTGCTCCTTGGATACTAATCTTTTTAATCCCTGCTATATGCATGCGCACCTTTTCAGATGAGTTTAAAACAGGTACTATTGAACTATTAAGTACAAAACCATTGAAGGAGAACAGCATTATCATGGGTAAGTTTTGGGCCTCCTTTGTTTTAGTATGCATTTGCCTATTACCGTCTTTACTTTATATCATTACTTTATACTCTTTAGCAATTATTGAGAACAACTTAGATACTGGCGGCATTATTGGCTCATATATTGGTTTAATGTTTTTAATATCAGCCTTTACAGCTATTAGTTTATTCTGCTCTTCTATGACCGACAATCAAGTAGTTGCTTTTTTAGTTGCTGTATTTGTAAACTTTATTCTCTACCAAGGTTTTGAAGCCATTAGTGGCATGGAAGCGCTAAGTGGCGGTCTTGATTATATTATTAGTCAAATAGGATTACAATTTCACTATCAATCAATAAGTCGTGGTGTTATTGACACACGAGATATTATTTACTTTATCTCTGTTACACTTGTCTTTCTATTTGGTACACGCTTATTTCTTCAAAAACGTAAATGGAACTAATGAAATTGAAGAAAACACATATCGTACGTTTTATCATATTACTAGTTATACTATTAGTAGTAAATATATTAGGAGGTCAATTTCATAAACGCTTTGATCTAACAAAAGAGAAACGCTTCTCGCTTTCAGATGTAACAAAAGACTACTTGAAAGAAGTAAAAGATGTGGCCACTGTAAAAATATTCTTGCAAGGAAAACTTCCTGCAGGCTTTCAACGATTACAGAATAGAACAGAAGAAGTATTAACTGAGTTTCAAGAATACTCTGGAGGCAAAGTAAAATACGAATATGTAAATCCATTGGGCGGCTTAACAAAAGCTGAGAAACAAAAAGTAATGCAGGAGCTGGCGCAAAAAGGCATCAACCCTGTGAACTTAAAAGTGCAGCAAGATGCTGATGAAGGCATCTCTGAAAAAATTATATATCCATCCGCACTAGTTGCTTATAATGGTAAAGAATTTGCGGTAAACTTATTAGAAAGCCATAAAGGCATGTCGCCTCAAGAAGTATTAGATTACTCAAGCACTTTATTAGAATATAAATTTGCGCAAGCGATACAAAAAACTAAAGAAGCAGATTTAACTCAAATTGCTTATATCATGGGTAATGGTCAAGACCTTGGCTGGGATACTTATGATATGCTTACGCACTTGCAGAAATTATATAACATAGATACCATAGACATTAATCAAAATATTGAAATTCCTAAAGTATACAAAGCCATTATAATATCATCTCCAAAAACTGCTTTTGATGAAAAGGTTAAGTTTAAGATCGATCAATATGTTATGCAAGGCGGGCGTATTCTATGGATGTTAGACAAGCTAAATACGGGCATGGACACCCTACAAAAATCAGATGCCTACCTAGCCACCAACCTTAATCTTAATCTTGAAGATCTACTATTTAAGTATGGTGTGCGCATTAATCAAGATTTAATTGAAGACGTACAACAAAGCTTACCTATTCCGGTAACCGTAGGTATGTTAGGCAATCAGCCAGATATTAAATTACTACCTTGGGTCTATTTTCCTTTTTGCGTTCCATCATCTACTCACCCGATTGTAAAAAATATGGATGCGGTAATGATGCAGTTTTCGAGCAGTATAGATACGGTCAATAACCCGAGTATAAGTAAAACAATATTATTACATTCATCTAATCGATGCCGACGTGTAAATGCGCCTGTACGAATTAGCCTAGCCAGTGTGCGCTTTAAACCAAAAGTTGAATTGTATACTGAAAAAACAATACCCATGGCGGTTTTATTAGAAGGGAAATTCCAATCGATTTATACCAATCGATTAGATAAAAAATTCCTTATTACACTGAAGGATTCGTTGAACAGAGAATTTATGCCTGAGGCTAAAGAAGCTGGCAAGATGATCGTTGTATCCAACGGTGCTATGTTTCGTAATGATGTATCACAAAAACAAGGTCCATTAGAATGCGGTTTTTACAAATACACCAATCAGCTATATGCCAATAAGACATTTATCACAAACTGTCTTGAATACTTAACCGATGATACCGGCTTACTCGATGCCCGTAATAAAGATATGAGCCTACGCTTATTAGATATGCCAAGAGTAAAAAAAGAAAAGCTCAAATGGCAAATGATTAATATTGCACTGCCAGTATTATTAACCAT
>CALIIL010000123.1 GCA_938017685.1 uncultured Chitinophagaceae bacterium | reverse complement strand
TCAGTTCTTCGATACATTTGACAAGGTTTTTAGCGAAAAAAAAGAATAACTTGCAATTATATGATACTAGTTTTCATCATTTTAGCCTCTAAATGTGCATAAATACTCAACTCCTGCTCTTTTTAAGGGACGACTATTTAAAGTTAATCTATTATTTTTTCATAAAGTTCAATTTTATGACAAGAAATATAAATGGCATAAATGAGGCCTTTTTCTTGATTTCCAAAACTGTTTTAAATGATTGTCACCGAGTTCTAATTCAATCAATATAATCTGTGAACCTGTTGGACTAAACACACTATAATCCCTCTTTCCGATATTGTAAAGGTAACATTTTAAAGAAAAAAGGGGTTAATATGAATAAGCGAGTATAAACTCAACTAATAGCTGAAGTGTATGATAACTTAATTAATGAATTATCCTCTCGTTTTCTTCCTACGTCTCCAAAACCAAATCCCAGCAACAATAGCAAGCACAACTAAAAGCACTTGAACCCAAGCACCAAAGCGCACCGATTTATTCAAGATAGATTTATGCTTATCATTATCAATGGTTGTATTAGAATACTTAGCCACATGGCTTAATAAGTTAATGGCTAAGTCATTATCCGGTACAGTAGCATGACAGCTCATACATACACCTCGACGATCTAACATAACCAACTCATCTTTATTCAACGGTCGCGAACCTGAGAAGTGATGCCCTACGGTTTGTAATTGCTTGCCATCTTCATCTAAGAAGCGGCTCCAATCCATTTTTAAATTCTTAATGGCGTTAAAGGTGGTATCTACATTTTTAGCCAGTACATTTCCATCGGCATCTAATATATCTTGAACAAAATCTATACTTGGGTCAAAATACAATTCACCATTTTGGATTCCATAACCCATGGCTTTAGGATTACTATGGCAGCTCTCGCACTCTCTTGCTTTTAATTGTGTAGTATGCGGTTGCACAGGCGATATATCTATGCCTAATTGTCCTTCTTCGCCAGCACCTTCTACGTTTTTAATTTTGAAAATATGGTTTAATAGCACCATCTCTCCTTCCTTATTCTTAACAGTCACGGTCGTTTGACAACCTGGTATACCCGGCGATATTCTATGATCACCATTGACCACCAAAGGAGGATCTTCCCAACGCAAATACGAACGTTGCTCTTTTACCTCACCTCCTGTAATATAGTCTGTTACTTTTTTTAGTTCTTCTTTCGGCAACTGCTCGGGTGTCATGCCGTTTTTACCATGCGCTTTGGCTACGGCCACCCAATCTAACTTCTTTAAATCTTTGGTATAGTCAATACTAATATGACAACCATAACATTGCGGCGCCCATGTTGCATGACAAGCATAGCACTCCATCTTGTCTATGTGCTTTTGCGTTTGCACCATGGCTACATGCCCTTTTTCGCTAAGCTTCCCTTCGTCGGTTAGTTTTTTTAATGGTGTTAAAGGAATGGTTTTACCAGACGCCGATTCAAGGATAACCATATCTCCTTTCTTTACTAAATGCGGCATTGCATTTCCTCTGGCAGAAAGTAAGAAACCATCTTCGCGCTTGCTTACATGTCCTTTGTATAAATACCTTGGCACGGTATCGCTCACGCCACGTGGCTCTCCTTTTTGTGGTGCCTGACTAGCAATTTCATCGCCATAACCAATAGGCAAATCCCAAGGATATTGCTTCGGTGTTCCGTGGCAATCCGTACACTCAATTTCTACTGCGCCTTGTATCGCTCCGGCCAAATCTCCCAAACTATGCACATCGCCACTAGTATGACAATCTTGGCACAACATACCTTTTGTCAAATGCACATCGGCTTGTAAGTGTATATAATTTTTCTTATGAATTTTCGGTTCAGGACCTCCATCACTCATGAAGGGACTTTGGTAACTGGTTTCCATAAGCCCCTCATAACTCACACCAATTCTGCGCCCTCTATTATGACAAGAAGTACAACTTTTGGTAGGCATGCCTGAGTATTCTTTTTCATGCACTTTCACTTTGGCATCGCGCGTGCTATGAATACTATGTACTAATGCATGCCCTTTTACATCTTTAGGAATCATGGGATCATTGCCTTCGTATAGTCCTTTATTAGAATATGGCACGTGACAACTCGTACAACCCATGCCTCTAAAATCACCATCGCTCTGCGATCCCTTGACACCAATATGGCATCGCTGGCAATCTTGACGGAGATAGGTATAAACAGATAAGCGTGGATCTTTGCTCACCTGTTCCGCCGTTGGCGCCTCAGGTAATGCTTTCATTTTTCCAGGGAAAATTTGCGGCTCAGCTTCCTTGAGCTGCTCCATATATTTCTTATAGGTATCGGAACCTAATCGTTCATGCACAGACACTTCTTCAGTCTCCATATTTGCTACATCATGATTGTAACCTTGCAAGCCACCAAAACCCCAAGTGGTTCCTTGGATCTTTCCTGCCTCCGTAAACATGAGCGAAGTAAACTGTGTTTTAACTTGTTCGTCATGACAAGTCCCACAAGTATTAGCATTAATCCAAGGGCTGCCCGGATCTGGATAAAACTCCTTAGGACCTTGATGCGTTTTATAATAATCGATTGTTCCTAAGTGAGCTAAGCGCTCATTCTTTGTGTCTGGGTTACCACCATGGCACACCACGCAATCGTTATTAGCTATACCTGCTTTCTCCGCTTCGCGAAAAATTTGTTGCATCATACCCGATGCATGATCACGGATTGGTTCCACTCCGTTGTGACAACTTACGCAGTTATTATTTGAATAGTCTGGTGTAATAGCCTCACCATCATAATATTTTATATCCTTCATTTCAGGACATTCAGGTCGATTATCAGCATTCGAAGACTTTGACGGTTGCGCAGCTGCTTTTTTATTACTGCAGTTAGACACCAGGACCATGAGACCACAGAGCATAGCAAACAAACCGAATATGAGATATTTTTTCTTCACTAGTATTATCGGCAAGATAAGAAGATAAAGTGCACTTTACACGTTCGGGACAATTAAGAAGTAATCATATTACTCATACATAAATCAAGTATTCAAGAATAAAGCTTTTAATAGCTTTCTATTTTCTGACCGCTCTCAATTTTCCGAATTGCCTTAACTAACTTATTGTACTGCTTATCAATTGAACTACTTACATAATAGTGCAAACCAATACTCACTGCTGGAAAAAGGAAAGGGGAAATATAAGTAATGGCATTTGATGCTGAGAAAGCAAGTGGCCAAAGAAAAACAAGTGCAGAAATAAAAAAAATAGAAAGCAGTAAAGTAAAGGATTTCCAAATTTTTAGCAGCATATCGGAATAACTATCATACAACGCACTTATTTCAACTCTAAGCGTGTCATCCAATACTTGTTTTGTTACATCAACTGTAAATCCTAAATCTAAAAAACCACCTCCAGGAAAAATACCTGGCCCCATCTCGTGAATTGAATGTTTACAAATTTGAAAAGAGTTTTCATTTCTATAAAATGAATGATCTTCAGTTTGTAATTTGAGATGGCTTACTAAGCCATCACTTATTACATCAAATTCCACATTTATTTTTAAAACAAATTCTTTCTTAAGACTTGCACTAAAAAAGACCAAACGAAACCAGTTAAAAAAGCTAGCCATCCTAAAATTTAATACCCCAACTTCTTCAACTCCTCATTAATCTTATCAATACGATTGGCAGGACTTGGATGCGTGCTATTAAAGTCACTGCGATCTTTTCCACCACTAGCCTCCGCCAATACTTCCATTACGCGCAATGATGCACGTGGGTCATAACCCGCTTGGTGACAATAACGGAGACCATAATTATCACTTTCTAATTCATCGTCACGACCGTATTTCATATTGATCATCTGACCTACATATTGTGCCACTTGTGCACCACTCATATTGCCAGCGCCCATAGCTACACCTTGTACAATACCATTCAACAAACCTTGTTTTGCCATTTGTTCAGCTGAGTGTCTATTAATTACGTGACCAATCTCATGCCCTAAAACAGAAGCCACTTCATCCTTTGATTTTAATTTAGAAAGCATGGCAGCTGTAATAAATATTTGCCCACCGGGCAATGCAAATGCATTAATCGTGCGCTCATCAGCCAGTACATAAAAATTAAACCGGTACGGAGAGTTAGCCGCTTGTGTTGAAGCAACAATATGCTGACCAATTTGTCTTATTTCTTTTTGTACATTTTCATTATCATATAATCCGCCAAACTCTGCCGCCATTTGTGGAGCTGATTGTAAGCCCATAGCCACCTCTTGATCGGGCGTAAGACTTACGCGCTGACTTTCTCCAGTTACAGGGTTTTTCTGCGTTTTCATGTAATAACTAACAACGGAAAATAAAATGAAACCAATCATTACGATTAACCGCATGGGTATTTTTCTTCTTGTATTACTCATCATTATTTTGTTTTATCTTCTATTAAATCTTTAATCAAATAAATAGCCAACAACAAAAAGGCTGCGCCCAATCCAAGAATGGTCATGCCAAATGCAATGGTAATGGCAATGGCTCCTGTAGTCCAAAGTGCCACCATATTAGAAAACTCCGGACGGCCATCATTTTCTATTACAGATATTTTTGAAGAAACAACCGCTAAGCCAATAATTATAGCGGCAATGATATAGACTTGTAATTCTTGCGGAAAGAAATGCAAAGCTAATGAAGTAAGCAAGGCTGTTCCTAATGCCAAGGTCGAATAGGTGCGCACGCCAGCTATTTTTCCATTCTGATGACGCTCCATGCCAATGCCTAAACCAACGGCTGTGGCTATCGCAACACGAGCTATTATCGTGAGCTCTGGCAAATTTGTAGTTAAATCCATACGGTGTATTTACCGCAAACCTAATAAAAAAAGTAGCATTTTGAAACTATTGATAATTATGAAGCCTATTTGTTAGAAACATCCAATGACTAGAATATATATTTGTGACATGAAAAAGATTATACTTCTATTCCTTTTAAGTGCATTTACCTTACAATCATGGGCACAGACGATGACTGTTCCAATACAAACGGACCGTCCTGACCAAACGGAAAGCCCAAGCACAGTTCCTGCAGGACACTGGCAAGTAGAGCTTGGAGGTTACTTTCAAAGTGATAAAGTGGGCAATATAAATGCTGATGTAATCTCTACACCAAATATTTTGACCAAGTATGGAATTAGCGACAATTTCGAATTTAGATTAATAACGGAATTATCATCACAAGGATTTAGAAATGATGGTGCGGTGGATTATACAACAGGCTTAACGCCAGTCATTGTTGGAATGAAAGTAAATATCTTAAAAGAAAACAGAAAGAAATTTATTCCTAAGCTATCTCTCATCGGACATTTAGGGTTAGCTGGTGCTGCTTCGGAAAAGTTTCAAACAAAAAATATGTTTCCACAGTTTCGTTTCTTAATGCAACATACGCTAACAGACAAAACAGCCCTATCCTATAACATTGGTGCCGAGTTATATGGTAACTCTCCAGAACTTACAGGTATATACACTTTGGCTTTGGCAAGAGATTTGGGTAATGGTTTCGGAGCATTTGCAGAATTATATGGATACTTCCCAGAGCATAGCGATTGGGACCATCGCTTTGATGCTGGTGTAACCTACTTAGTTAATCGCAACATTCAATTAGATGCTAGTGGCGGTTTTGGCATAACAGAAAATGCACCAGATTACTTTATTAGTGCTGGAGTTAGTTTTAGATCGAAGTAGTTCCCTGTTCCTTAGGCTTATCAAACCAAGCCAATAAGATTGGAAGGACCGTAAGATTAGCCACCATAGCCCAAAGCAAAGTAAGCGATGTAAGCAAGCCTAAGAATTTTGTTCCGTCAAATTGCGAGAACATAAATACAACAAAGCCAACTGCCAAAATAAAGCTGGTAAATAATATACTTACACCTGTCTCTTTAATGGTATGGCGTACAGTATCTGTTACGTTATAATTGAACTTAGGCAAATCCTGCTTATAGTTTACAATAAAACGAATGGTAACATCAATAGCAATACCCAATGCAATACTAAATACTAGCACAGTAGACGGCTTTAATGGTATGGCAAACCAACCCATAATACCCGCTGTCATTAGCAATGGAATAGAATTAATGGCTAAAGAAATGAGTACCACACGCCAAGACTTAAACAAGAAAAACATAGCAACAAAAATCATTAATAGCGCTAAGAATATACTGTTGCGAAGGCTATTGATAATGAACTTACTACCTTCTAAGAATACTACGCTCGTTCCAGTAAATGAAACATCATACTTATCCTTATCAAATATTTCGTCCGACTGTTTTTTTACTTTACTAATTAATTCAGGCAGTCGCTTAGAACCAACATCTGCAATATTGATGCTTATGCGCGCGATCTGTTTATTATCATCTACAAAAGAGTTAATTAAGTTCCCCATTTCAGACTTATCGTCTTTGGTATTCATATTTAAATAAGGCGCAATAAATGATGCGTCATATACATTAGGCACGGCATAGTTGGCCGGGTCCCCATCATAATATGCTTGCTTCGCAAATTTTAGTAACTCAATAAAAGAAAGCGGCTTCCCGAACTCTTTTACCTCTGTTAAATTTTGAACTAATTCATCTAATTTCTTAATCGTTCCAAGCGAAGTTGCTTTATTTTTCTTTTTAGTATCTACCAATATTTCCAATGGCATAATACCGCTAAAATTATTTTCGAAGAATTTTAAATCTCTATAGATTTTATTCTCTTTAGGTAAGTCATCCACTATAAAACCAACTTGCTCTAAGCGAAGCATCCCCACAATCGAAAGCAATACAATAATCCCCGCAGTAACACTTACTATTTTCTTATGATTAAAACTCCAATGCTCTAATTGCTCTAATAAGCGACTTATAAACTTATTATCCAAGTACTTGGTGTGGCGTGTTTTAGGCTCCTTTAAATAAGAGAAGATAGCTGGCAAGGCCAATAATGAAATGATAAATACAAACAAAATATTGATACCCGCAACCAATCCAAACTCTTTTAATATTTGACTTTGTGTAAAATAAAATACTCCAAAACCAATCATAGTTGTCAAGTTTGTAAATAGAGTAACAATACCCATGCGCTCCACCATGCGCACAATAGCTGAGTTTTTATCGCCCGTTTCAGCAAACTCTGCATGATACTTATTGAGGAAGTATATACAATTAGGCAATCCAATAACCACAATCAATGGCGGAATAAGTGCCGTTAATAAAGTTATCTTATAACCTAAAATAACAAGCGTAGCAACCGAAAACACAACACCCATTACAACAACCGCCATACAATACAATACAGTAATGAATGAGCGAAAAAACAAGAGCAAAATAAGAGACGTAAATAAAAGAGATATAATTAAGATGAAACGCATTTCCTCCTTCACACTTTCGGCAAAGCGAGTACGGATATATGGCAATCCAGAATAATGTAATTCAGTGCCTGTTGCCGCCGCAAATTTCTTAGCACTCTCCTCTACTCTATTAACAATATCAATCCTCATCTCAGAATTAACGAGTTCGGGCGTTAAATAAATAGCGGTTAGATAAGTACTAGTCTTGGGGTTATAAAGTAAGTCTTTATAAAAAGGAAGGTTTAAAAACGTAGCTTGTGCAACTGAATCAATACCGTCTTTAAAAATTGGATACGTAAGCAAGGTAGGCTTACCGTCTTTTTCAATTTTCTTAATATTCACTGCATCGGCAATACTCAATGTATTGGCCACACCTTCGATTGCCTTAACTTCTGCTGACCATTTTTTAAACGCATTAAAAAAGTCTTTTTCAAAAAAATCCTTTTTCTCCAAGCCAACAACAATCATGGTACCGTCTTGTCCAAAAGTTTCCTTGAACTTCTTATAATCCTGGTATTTTTTACTAGAGGTTGGAATGGCACTATTAAACTCATAGCTCATTTGAACCTTAGAGGCTACAAAGCCCATACCAACGGTTGCCAATAATAAACCTATTAATATAGGCAATCTAAATTTGAGTATAAAGTGAGCTAGCTTATTCCACATTGGGCGCAAAGATACACAGCTATGTAATTTTTTTGGCATGTATAACAAATGGCTAAGTATTTCGTTTCTTAATTACGTATTTTTGACTATAACGATGAAACGACTACTGTTTATCCTCCTTACACTATTACCTGCAATATGCTTTGCTCAAGACAAAGCCATTGGCTCATGGGCCTCGCACTTTGCTTATACTAACGCTCGTTCTGTAGCCTATGATGGCAAGGACAAAGTATATGCGGCTGATTTAAACCTATTTGCCTACTCTACACTAGATAATGAGTACACGGTATATTCCAAAGTAAATGGTTTAAGCGATGTAGGCATTAACCTCATTCGATATAATACTACGGAGAACTACTTGCTTATTATCTATGAAAACGGAAATATTGACATCCTTAGTGATGATGGTATAATTAACATTCCAGATATTAAGAACCTCCAAATTAGCGGAAGCAGAAATATTAATGACATATACTTCTTTAATAAATTTGCTTACCTATCGACCGATCTTGGCATTGTAGTCTTGGACCCAAGCAAAAATGAAATAAAAGAAACCTACGTATTACAAAATGGTACAGTGGTTGCCAAGGTTAATTCTTTTACTAATTTCCAACAACAATTTGTGGCCGCTACGGATCAAGGCATTTATGTAGCCAATGAGAATAATCCCATCTTACAAGATTTTAATAACTGGACAAATATTGATAACAAAAACATCAATCATTTATTAGCGGTTGGTGATAATCGTATTTTCTTAGCGGAAGGAAAAACCTTGCACACAAGCGATGATTTAAATACAGGTCTAAATGCGATCTATACTTCGCAAGAAAATATCGTTCGATTAAATGAAGGCTTAAGTAATATTTACGTTTGTGAAAACGGAAATACTAAACGAGCCATTCAATTGTTTGATAATAACGCCAACGCTATCGACAGTTTTTTTAATGTCAATGCATTTGATGTGGCCGAAGTAGGTAGCTCCTTTTACATTGCCGATGGTTACATCGGTCTCGTACAAGTACCTAATAAACAAGACAGAAATAAAATACATCCAGATGGCCCATTTGCCAACGCCTTCTTTAATCTTAATATTGCTGAGGACAAACTTATAGTCAGCGGCGGTGGCCATGCCGGCTGGAATTACCAATTTAGCTCCACAGGTATATATACATATGATTACAACAACTGGACAGCCTATAATCGCTTTGATAATGTACGGGCCATGGACTCAACCTTTGATATTGTTGCAGCCACTATTGACCCGAAAACAAAAAGTATTTACGGCGCATCTTATGGCGGTGGCTTATTAGAAATAAAGGCTGATGGTGATGCACAAGTATTTAAAAATAACGGCTTTATTAATAATGCTATTGGTGACCCAGGCGGATTTAGAGTATTTGATTTAGCATTTGACAATGAGAATAATCTTTGGTTGACGAACTACGGTGCTAACACACAACTAGTAGTCAAAAAGACGGATAACTCTTGGCAAAAATTCTCTCTTCCCTTCCCTTCTGGTAGCGGCGAAAAAAGCGCCACACAACTTTTAATCGATAACTCAAATCAAAAGTGGGTGATTGGCGCTCGTGGAGTAGGCCTCATGGTGATGAACGACAACAATACTATTGACAATACAAATGATGATGTATCAAGACTTCTATCAACAGGTCTTGGACGTGGTAACTTGCCTAATATATTTGTAAACTGCATGGCCCAAGATAAAGATGGGCTTATCTGGGTTGGGACAAATGATGGCATTGGCATATTCAATTGCCCTGAAAGCATTCTAACAACAAATGGTTGCGATGCCGAATTAAAAATTGTACAATACGATGAAAACGCTGGTCTTCTTTTTCAAAGTGAAACCGTTAAAACCATTGCCGTAGATGGAGGCAATAATAAATGGATTGGAACAAACAACGGCGTATGGCAAATAAGCGAAGATGCCGAAACAATATTACAGCGTTTCAACACAGCGAACAGCCCGCTACCATCTGACGAGGTCAATAAAATTGTTGTCCACCCTAAAACGGGCGATGTATTTATTGCAACCAATAAAGGATTAGTCTCTTACCGTGGCAATGCAACTGAAGGCAATGAAACCAATGACGAAATTCTTGTATTCCCTAACCCTGTACCTAGTAACTACCAAGGTACTATCGCTATAAAAGGATTAACCGAAAATGCTGATGTACGTATAACAGATGTTTCAGGACAGCTAGTTTATAGAACAACGGCCCAAGGCGGACAAGCTACTTGGAATGGAATGACCTACACTGGTAAGCGCCCTATGACTGGTATATATTATGTATTTGTAACCAATAAAGACGGTAGTCAAACGAAGACTACTAAATTTATGTTTAGCGAATAAATGGCTATACACAATACCACAGGACTTGTATTGCGCAATATTAAATATGGCGAGACTAGTCTCATTTCCACTTTATATACCAAGCTTTTTGGCTTACAAGCATACCTTATTCAAGGAGCAAGATCTGGGAAAAAATCAGGTATAAAAGCCAACTATTTTCAAATTGGTCAGTTTATTGATATTACGGCCTATCACAAATCTGGCAAAAATTTACAACGATTAAAAGAAGTAAACATCAGTCCGTCACATGCTAACATTAATCAAAGCATTGTACAAAAAAGTGTAGCACAATATTGTACGGAACTTGTATTACGTTGTGTGAAAGAAGAAGAAGAAAATGAAGGCCTGTTTAACTTTCTTGAAAAAGCATTTACTCAATTAGATCATTGCTCGGGTACGGCATTGGCTAATTTTCCTATTCGGTTTACACTATCATTTGCACAACAAATTGGTTTTGAATTAGACAATAATTATCAAGAAGACCTCGCCTACTTTAGCTCCAAAGAAGGAGCCTTCGTATCCCACCCTGAAACTGACATCTACTGTGCTGATAAAGACAACTCATTACTCCTTCACCTTTTCCTCAAAGAAAAAGAAGAGATAAAAACAAATAGCACCGCGCGTAAAGATTTGTTAGAAATCCTCATTGCCTTCCTACGCCTGCACTTAGAACAAATGCAAGAGATAAAAAGCTTGGCAATATTACATGATATATTAAGTGATTAAAATAATGGTTGTACAGGTTTTGTACCCATAATTTTATCAATCTTGTCCATAATTTCAGGTGTAAGTTTATCCATATCTTCCACAGCCTTTAAGTTTTCCTTAAGCTGTGATTTCTTGGTAGCTCCTAGAATAGCGGTTGTAACATGTTCATTATTAATACACCAAGCAATACTTAATCGTGTTGTACTCATGCCCAGTTTCTGAGCCAAGACCTCTAATTTTTCTACCCGCTTTAGTTTATCTTTTATCAACCATTGATCCTTTAGCCAATCCATACCTTGTACTGTAAATCGTGAACCTCTTGGTATCTTATTGTTATACTTCCCAGTTAGCAACCCTGACGCTAATGGGCTCCATATAGTTGTTCCCAAACCAACTGTTCTGTAAATATCAAGGTACTCTTTTTCAATTTTATTTCGTTCAAAAAGATTGTATTGTGGTTGCTCCATGCTTGGACCAATGAGACCATATTTTTCTGCCACGCGATGTGCTTCCATAATTTCAACACCGCTCCATTCACTGGTACCCCAGTATAATATTTTGCCTTGTTCAATCAGCGTATTCATGGTTCTGACCGTTTCTTCAATAGGCGTATTTTTATCTGGGCGATGGCAGTAGAATAAATCCAAATAATCTAACTGCATACGTTGCAAGGCTTCATGACAAGCTTCGGTAATGTGTTTTCTGCTCAGACCAGTTTGGTTGGGCTTGTTTTCTGATCCGCGCCATCCAAAATATACTTTTGATGAAACTGTATACGACGTTCTATCCCACTTCTTTTTCTTAAGCACACGTCCCATCATAAGCTCACTTTCTCCTCTTGCATAGATCTCAGCGTTATCAAAAAAGTTAACGCCTGCATCATACGCCATGCTCATTAAGTCTCCAGCTACCTTGTCATTAATCTGCTTATTAAATGTAACCCAGCTGCCAAATGAAAGCACTGAAAGCTGTAAACCCGAATTTCCTAGTCTTCTGTATTGCATTCCTACTATTTATGCTCAAATTTACATTGATCAATACTTATTTACTAAACCCATTCTTTATATGCTACTGAGATGTGTTATTTTTGCAGTTCGTGGTATTTAGCTCGCTACTTTTCATCTTTATTTTTCTACCTGCTGTTTTAGGTGGCTATTATTTATTACCGGAAAAGTCCAAGAATTTTTTTTTACTCCTTGTTAGTTTATTCTTTTATTATGTTGGAGAGAGCAGCTTAGTTATTCTATTTATACTTTCCGTCTTAATCAACTATACTTTTGGATTTTTAATAGCTAGCCAATCCAAACAAAGAATATTTCTAAGCATAGGTATAACAATAAACCTTAGCTTTCTCATTTATTTTAAGTACGCCAATTTTGCTATTGATAATTTACTATACTGGGACTTAGTCTCACCTTCATTTCAAAGAGAAGTCATATTACCCATTGGTATTAGTTTTTATACTTTTCAAGGCATCTCATATTTAATAGATGTTTATCGTGACAATACGTTTTTTCAAAAAAACCTGATTAAACTATCTCTATTCATATCATTCTTTCCACAGCTGATAGCGGGTCCTATTATAAAGTATAGTGATATTTCAGAACAGCTCACATGCAGACAATCAAGTCTGCATTTATTTGTATCTGGAATTAAGAAATTTATTCGTGGCTTAGCTAAGAAAGTTATTATCGCTAATCACGTTGCCATAATATCAGCAAAGAGTTTTAGTTTGGAAGCTGGAGAATTAAGCACGCCAGCCGCTTGGCTTGGTATTATTGCTTTTAGCATACAAATATATTATGACTTTTCGGGCTACTCGGATATGGCTATTGGCATGGGGCGAATGTTTGGATTTAATTTCAAAGAAAATTTTGACCATCCATATACAGCGACATCCGTTCGTTTATTTTGGCGCAAATGGCATATTTCTCTTTCTACTTGGTTTAGAGATTATGTGTACATTCCATTAGGCGGGAGTAAAAAAAATGCAGTCTATGTTTACCGCAATTTAATAATTGTTTTTATGCTAACTGGTTTGTGGCATGGTGCTAACTGGAACTTTCTAGTTTGGGGTTTATTTCATGGTTTTTTTATCATTTGCGAGCGTTTATACCCTTGGAAGAAAGCACCTAAACCGTTACAGCATGTGTATCTAATAGTTGTCGTAGTCGTTTCATGGGTACTTTTCAATGCCCATGACTTGACACATTCTATTGATTATATAACAACCCTATTTGTTTTTGACATGACCGGCAATTATTTACCATTTATCTATCTTACGAACTATTCTATTTTTATTTTTATACTTGGTATTATTTTTTGTATGCCCATACGCCAATACTTAATGAATATAAAAAGCATCAGTTGGCTTAGCCCAGTTAGCTATATATTGTTGTTCATTTTTACTATTTCGGAGCTGGTCCAATCATCTTACAACCCCTTCATTTACTTTAGATTTTAGCGAGTGAAAAAAATAGAATCAATACTATTCATCATCGTTTTGGGTGTTACCATTTTAACACCAAGTATATTATTCCTATTGGATATTCAGTTTGGAACTAGTTGCGACAACAATTACGCGGGTACAAATCAAAGCAAACTAAAACAGCAAGCGTTTTATCTATTTGAAAATAAATTTGATTCAACATTTGCATTTAAAAACAATCTAATTCAACAAAACACCCTGGTTAAAATAAACTTATTTAACGCATCCCCTCATCCAGAAAAAGCAGTTATTGGTAAGGGTGGATTTTATTTTTACACTGATCAAGCAGATAGAATATTTGATAATTTTGCTAAAAGAGACTTGTTAAACAAGCAGGCATTAGACTCTATAACGAACCATTGGATTAAGGATTACGACCTTTTAAAATCACTAAATATTGATTTCAAGCATGCCGTTTGGCCAAATAAATCTAGCATATATAAAAACCTAATTCCATGGAACATGCAACTACAACAAGCTACTGGCAAAAGTCGCACTACACAAATAATTGATGAGCTACTCTTAAAAGATAAGAGTTACCCCATCATAGATACAAGACCAATCCTTATTGAAAGTCAGACAAAAAAAATATATCATAAATACGACACTCATTGGAAAGCCGATGGGGCATTTATTGCATTCAAACAATTATTGCCAAAATCTTTTGTGGCTAATCAGCAATACACCAAGCGAAATATTGCGGCATGGAAATATGACTTGGTACAGTTAATGGGATTTTGCGATAGTAAAATGTTCCCTGAGAATGAATATGATTATATGCCAATTAATTTTAACCCAAAAGTAAGCGAGGTTAAAACAACTAATAATCTATACTTTGAAACCTACAATCCTCAAGCTGCTGAAAAAAAGCACCTCGTATACTTTGGCGATTCGTATTCTTTAGATACTCAATTTAGAACATTTCTATCTTGGCAATATGATAGGGTCACTTTCTTCCGAACACAGATTAATATGGCGGCTATTAAAGAGCTAAAACCCAATATTGTAATTATAGGAAATGTCGAACGCTATTTTTAGCTTACATACTTACGCCACTTTTCGATAAGTGCCGCCATATCTGCTGGCAATTCACTTTCAAAATGTATTTCCTCCTTTGTATGCGGATGAATAAAGCCTAATGTCTTGGCATGCAAAGCTTGACGCGGACATATCGCAAAAGCATTATGTACAAACTGTTTATACTTAGTATAAATCGTTCCTTTCAAAATTTTATCGCCACCATATACTTCATCATTGAATAATGTATGACCTATGGATTTCATGTGTACACGTATTTGATGTGTGCGACCCGTTTCCAACACGCACTCAATGAGCGTAACGTAACCAAACCGAAACAATACTTTATAATGGGTAATGGCAGTCTTGCCTTCATCATCATCTGGATATACATCGTACTTTGTTCTAAAGCGTTTATCACGGCCAATATTCACATCAATCGTTCCTTCATCCTCATCCACATCGCCCCATACTAAGGCTACATATTTTCGCTTAGGTGTTTTTTCCATAAATTGATTACCCAAGAACAATACACTCTCTTCATCTTTTCCAAAAAGTAATAAGCCACTCGTATTTTTATCAATCCGATGCACCAATCCAATACGTTTCAGCTCCTCATCTCCTTTGGACCAATGATGTGCTACCGCATTCACCAATGTGCCATCCGGATTGCCATTACCGGGATGGACAACCATACCTGGCTCTTTATTAATAAGCATAATATGATCATCTTCATAGACAATATCTAAGGGAATGTCCTGAGGGATAATCTCTGTTGAAGGCGGCTCAAAATGAGTGTACACTCTAATAACATCATTAGGCCTAATCTTATAGTTAGACTTGATTATTTTATCGTTTACACGTATAGTCCCATCATCACAAGCATTTTGAATTTTTGAACGAGTAATCGACAATAGTCTCTCCACCAAAAATTTATCAATACGCAATTGAGATTGACCTGGGTCTACAATTATTTCTCTGAGCAAGTTAAGCTTGCTTATATCTTTTGTTTTTTCTAATGCCACAATCAGGCGGAAAGATACTACTTATCTTTTTTGCTCACCTTGAAATAGATGAATACCACCGCAATACTGATTAAAAGAAATACGCCAAAGTTGGCAACAAAGTGCAATCCCAGCACTTTCCATTCAGTCATACGCTCATCTCCACCATTTTTGTATTGGAAATACTTGCGACCAGTATTTATCAAGGAAATAAATAGTGCCCACAAACCAGTTAATACGTATGCTCTGTCTTTATTCATGATGGCTCAAAAATAGTCAGAAGCATTGTTCTTTTTAGCATTTCATATTTTTTAATTTTATAATTGCTGCTCCACTTCTCTCTAAGTCACAAATAATTTATTGACCTTTGTAATATGCAAGTGCGCTTCGAAGATTTAGGACGGATACGATATAAAGATGCTTGGGACTACCAAGAGAAACTCTTGGCAGAGAATTTGGCAGTAAAAAAACATAATCGTCAGCTAGAAATTGATGCTGAAAAATCTGGTATCACTCCAAGCAGCTTGCCACCCGAAGGTGTAGGAGCTGAGAAACAAGAAACTAAAAGTCACTTCTTAATTTGTGAGCATGAACCCGTTTTTACTTTAGGAAAAAGTGGCGCCATGGAAAATTTATTAGTCAATAATAAAATACTAAAAGAAAAAGGCATTGAATTCTTTAAGACTAACCGCGGTGGCGATATAACCTTTCATGGTCATGAACAAATTGTAGGCTACCCTATCCTAGACTTAGAATTACTGAAGCCAGATATCGTGTTATACATGCGTAACTTGGAAGAAGTCATTATTCGCACCTTAAAAGAATACGGCTTAGACTGTGGTCGAAGCGAAGGAGAAACAGGCGTATGGTTAGACCCAGACAATGTCTTTAAAGCAAGAAAAATATGTGCCCTAGGCGTAAAGACAAGTCGCTGGATTACGATACATGGCTTTGCTTTAAATGTAAATACTGATCTAGACTTCTTTAAAATGATTATCCCTTGTGGCATTGAGAATAAGCAAGTAACAACTCTAGAACAAGAGCTTGGGCGTAAGGTTCCTTTGGCTGAAGTGCAGGAGAAGATTAAGAAACATTTTCAAGAGGTGTTTGAGGTTGAGTTAGTGTAGATAAGCGAGTGTAATTGCTTATAATCGTTTACACTCGCCTCCGCCTTTTAATAATGGAAGCTTTAACGTAATTTTGGAATGATATCTTTTATTATACTTAAAATGAAAATATGCTACATACGTGTATATAGATGTTAGCAGGAATTTGCAAGACCTCGATTTTAGAGTAATCGCTAAAGAAACAAATAACAAGTTACCTTTAGGAAAGAAATAAAACTATGTCCGACAAAGGAAAGCTATCGGTTGCAAACTGACCGAAAGCAGTTTGAATATTTTAGAACATTTAAATTAAAAACAAAATGAAAAATTTATTAAGAATCAAAGCAATTGGACTTACAAGCTTAGCATTTACAATATTAACAAGTTCAATATTATTTATTAGCTGTAGTAAAGATCCAAATCAATCTATAAAAGATCAGTCAACTATTAACCAACTCGAACAAGAACCAATGGCTGCAAAACCCCCAAAATTTAAGCTTAAATTTAAAGGGAAGCCACACCGTGGTGCAAAATGGGCTAACCAACAAGAACCAAAAAAAACACCATGCAAACATTCATTTGGCATTTGCGGAGTAGGCGTTGAAATTGGTATTGAATTACAACTCATTAATAACGGAGGAGGTAATTTTAGAATTGATTTCCTTGAAGATATTGGAAATATTGAAGGAGATATATTTATGTCCGTTGATGATGAGTTCATCTTCCCTTCTGACATTGCAGAGGAATTTGGTTTCTCTTATCTTGAAATAATTCCTGCTGATTATGTTGCACATATGTATGACAACTCTAATTTAGGCTATGTTGATATAAACTGTATTACTAATGAATAGTAAACCGTTAATACTTTTATCCTTGTCATTATTTATAATGACAGGGATTTCTTGTAATTATCTTATTCGAAAACATCTGGGTATGGATAAGAATATTGATTTTTTTCAAGGAGAAAAGGAAATAGTAAAATATTATCAACCTTTTACTTCTAAACGAAATACAAATATTTATTCCTTCAACAGTGTTAAGTCATTTGCTTCGATAAAAGATTCTATTAGTAATTACCCACTAGTTTATATTGAAAACATAGATACCAAAGAACTTTTAGTAATTAATTGTCATGAAGATTTAAAAAGCACAACAGCCGATATTAATAATAATGATTACAAATATCTTATAACGCAAGAAAAGAATAAATATGAACTGATAAAGAAGGCTATAGAAGAAAAGTGCTACCCGATTTATGCACATTCAAATAACACTTATGGAAATTGGAGCGTATATATCATCTCCGGTACTTTTTTCGGCGAAAAAATAAAATCTCGTTTCTTTAGCCTTACCAATATAAATGGTATTTCAGAAATCAATATTGTAAATTTGAGTGGTAAACAAACGGATGAGTCAGACGAAGAATAACTCCTGCTAACAAGGTATATAATTCATGGCTAAATTGTAACAAGCTACCCGCCCTTAAAAAATGATTTAAGAAAATATAAATCATTTTTTAGGGACTATTTTTATTCTTCGTAGCAACTTTATCACAAACCGAAACAACCCACTCCAAAAACGCCACGGCTCATATACAGGACGTTACACATAAATTAAAAAAATATGACAATTAAACAAGTATTGAAAAATTAGAAAACAATCAACCTTTCATATTTAATGAGAGTGGTGTTTACTGTAGACTAATAATAGCTCCTAAAAATCATACTGACTATGAAGGTTTTATATCAATGTTAGTTGAGAAACCATATAGTATTGAACTTGCAAAATCTTGTTCAACTAATAATCAATTTAGATTGATGTACTACGCTGACTATAGATTGATTTAGTTGTGTCAATTACTAAGCAAATATCTACTACACTAGGTAGAGTATCTTTACCTTGTAATTGTACTATCACATTATATTTATTTTGAAAATCTTGTACTAACTTGTTTATTGAATCTTCTAATTCTTTTTTAGGAGTATCCAGTTGACCTGTATACGCTAAATCAGTTTTTATCCAATTTTTATAATCCTCTGTCCCAAAGTTTATATTTTCAGGTACTTCCATTGTTAAGATGTCTTCTCTCATTATTTATTTATTTATTTATTTATTTATTTATTTATTTAATTTATTGGCAGTGTGAACGAAAATCTATGTGTAACATTAGCTATAAGGAATACGGATAGTCCTATAAACTGAGAAAATATACTTCGAACTCCGTCAAAGCAAACTTTTAATTTTATTAAAAACTAAAATAAAACCTTAGCTTTGACTAACAGCGTTACAGCTTGAAGTGTGCGCTTCGTAAGTCCGTACTCCTCATAGCCAAATCGTTTTGCGTCATAAAAATTATATAGAATTATGGGATGGAAAATTTATGTTGTTGCAGTACTTAACGTAGGTAGTGTTGATATTGACAGTTCCCTACTTGAATCAATGGGATTTCAAGGATTTGAATACGTAGAAAATTCAACATTTGACTTTAACCCAAAATCAGGAGAAACTTTTGTAGCAAATTATAATGGTAATTTACTAATTGCTAATCAAGATTTTGGTTTCGAATTTGCCAAGACCTTTCAGACAGAAATGGAAAAAACACTTTTGAGAAGGTTTCCTCAATCAGAAATAATTCAAGTGACCATTAGCTACATAAACTCCTACTCCGTATTTGTCAACGGTAAAAAAACAAGGTTAAGAGAAGCAGGCGATGAAATATATCAAGACTTTGGCGTTCCGTTACCAGAAGAAATTAAATTGAGGGGGCAAACATTAATTACTGAAGAAGATTTGAACATTATGCGTAAGGAAGAAGATATGTCAGATATAGAAATAGAAGAACAAATTGAATTCGCAGTAACTTATGAAACCGCTTTTGAATTAACACGTCGAATATTTGGAAAACGATTAGATGAGTTTGATAAAGAGGAATATAATTTTGAAGGAGCAAGATTTAAGAACCCGCTGGTAGAGTTAGAAAAAGACTATGGGAAAAAGTCTCAAATTCAATTTAAACAATAGAATACGAACGCACAACATCAGCTATAAGGAATACGGGCAACTCCCTAACCGAAAGAAATTGTTCCAAAAAACGTCAAAACTATGTTTTTGTAGCCTTCCCCAAATTAGGACAGTGCTAAATTCGACAAAATTGGATTGCTAGCCTCGGAAAAAGTGTCAAATTTTAATTTGATACTTTTTCTGAGGAAAAATTCTCGAGGGCTTTTGTCTCCTAATGATTTGTGC
>CALIIL010000122.1 GCA_938017685.1 uncultured Chitinophagaceae bacterium | reverse complement strand
TGAACGCTTCGTCCTTGTTCGTTTTCTTTTAGAGCCTTGATGATCTGGCTCTCGTTAAATTTACTTCTTTTCATGTTTTACAGTTTAAAATTAAAGATTTTCTGATTTTTAAACTGTCCAATTTTTAGGGAAGGCTACAATACATGGAGTAAGTGATAAAGATGAAGTTATTCCATACGACGTCACCATTCAAAATACACATGGAATAACTGATAAAGATTATTGTATGGGGTACTCTTATTGGAAATATAGTTCAAGTGATAATTTATTGAATGGAAAAGGTTTGGATCTTGATGAATTAGACCTAAAATATAATGGCTGGTGCGACCAAGGAAGTCTTATTGTTGGTTTTCAAATACTAGAATCGGAATAATATGGAATTAAAAAGCACGCTAAAAGCAAGTATTAAAAAAAAATACAGAGAAGTATTTAGCAGAAATACTTCTCTTCCCGTAAAAAAGGCAGCAGGAAAATCAATTGTTATTGATATAATAGAAAATATATTTTTTGCCGATGAACATATTCAAGAGCTGTTTTCTGCAATCAATAAAAAGAAGAAGGAAAAATTCGATGAGCGCCCCTATAAAAAAGGTACAATTGGCAGAATGAATTTCCTTTGTGAAGAAGGAATCGTATCAAAAAAATTAAACCCTGCCATGCGTTATTTATTCCATGAAGGGATAGCAAAAAAAGGAGAGAATTATTCGGATAAATTCATTGTATCTGCCAGACTTTTTCTTAATCAAATTGTGGAATGGACATTTGACTACTTTAACGAATCTAAAGATTTTATTGTGCCCATATCAGTCGTTAATAAAAGAAGTGTTGTTTTACCCGAAGAGATTGAATCCGTCCTAAATATTCGTAAGGAGAAAAAGAATTTATTTAAAAAAAATCAAACCCCAATAGCATTCTTTGTTGGATTTGCTAGCTTCCAAACTCTATTCATACCGATAATAATCGCGGCTGTCGGATTTTACAAATCAAACCAATATGTCTTCAAAAAAAAGGTACGTGTAATTAGAAACTTGATATTTACTGCGATGATATTATTAAGTTTGGGGTATACGGGATATTGGTATATTCAATACCTCAAGGAATTGGATGAAAGAGTAAACTATGTCCAACCATTTTATGACCCTGACCCATCAAATTCAGGCAATGGCTTTTTCACAGGTGCATATTATGATTCTATTAGATTCAACAAATTACACAATGAATTGGATGCAAATATAATTCGTGAATTAGGCGACACATTTAATCTGCAACTATATTATAAACCATTGACAAAGACTCCAATAGACAAAGGATATGCAAGCATGTCCAAGACTAGAGTCATTGATAAAATTTATTGCAACGCACAGTTGAAAAGCACATTAGCAACTCCAATTCAAGATATTGTTATAATAAATAATGTAAAACCGCATGAAGATATATTTCCCATTGAAGTAGCACTAACTAATGATTTTGCTCATGTACCCCTAGAGTGTAACTGTGGTGACACCATATCTGTCAGAATAGGCGATGGAACTAATTTATTTGAAAAGAATATGGGAATTCCCATCCCCGAATTAACCCCTCCAATTGACCCTAAATGTGATTGCAATCATAATAAAGCCATAATAAAAATGGTTCTGAAAAAGAATATGTAATTCGTTAACCTTCTTCATAATAATACGTCATCGCCAAGCTAAAAGCATCAAAAATACCCATTTGACTCGCTTCAGCTTCCCAAGCCTTGCGTTTATTTGGGACAAATGGCTTTAGCTCTGGTATCCAACGAACAATAACCTTACTAATTTCATATTTGGTGATCGCTTCGAAATTCAAAAACACCTCTCGGATCTGTTGACGAGTATAGCTGCATACAATTAGTCCTTGATCTGATGCTTCCCTTCTAAATAATGCAATCAACTTCTTAATCCGCTTGCTCTTCGTTTTCGATTGCTCACAATCCTCAAGTATCACTATTTGAGGTCGGTAAACATCAACTAAGAACTGAAACCGTTCCCGAAAGTGACTGATTTTCTTTTCCTGTGGGTTGACCATACCATAGTCGATAGGCTTTTCTACTGCATCTATCAAGGCATAACCAAAACCACGAGCATTCGGAAAAATGGCCAGTATAACTTCACTTTTATTCTTTTTTGGGTTGTTGTTCTTCATCATAGACTTCTTGTAGGCAACCGATGCGGTTGACAATATCTTGTAATTTCATTTTACGTAAATGCCGTTTGTAATTCACTGATTTTGATTCCAGTTCTTCTAAGAGTTCCAATGCGGTTCTTTTGACTTGTTCGCTCAGCTGTTGATAGTATTCTGGAAATAATTCGTGTAGCGGTTTACCCAAAGCAATATGATAGCGTAAAGCAACTTCTAAATTCGGAACAGCATCGCCGCTTTCATATCTCGATAGAACGACACTATTTGCTTTCTCGCAAATACGTCGCATATCTTCTTGGCGTAATTTAGATTGCTTTCTATGTTGCTTTAATGCATTGGGAAATTCATCGGGCATAGGTTCAATGGTATGACTACCATGACTCCATTGTAAGCTTTCTTCTTTTTTGATAAAAGGTACTTTTTTTTAACCCCATCGTTAATTTTTTTCGCTGGTCAAACACCGTTCTGTGAAAAAGCCTGTGTATATCTATAATTGATTTTACTTTATGCTCTTTTTTTAGATATTCCGTATTCGTATTTTTTTTGTAATGTGTTTCTTTTGTCTAAGGTCGAAATGTAAACAAGTCACGCAACTTTTTTACGCTTCTTTTATGTAACCAGAATCTAAAGTAAGGAGCATAAGCATAATATAATTTCTTCTTCCCTCTTCGATCCTTAGCGGTTCGCAATTCTTTATTACTATATTTTGTTACGACCACAATCAACTCTTTATCTACCAAATCCTGTATGGCATAGGATATGGATTTTCTCGATAAGCCTGCTTTTTTGGAAAAAAAGCTTATCGTAATCCAATCCTTTACCTTCCGTTGCTTTGTCTTAGGATCTATCCAGCCGACCGTCTGACGGAGAACGACTAATAATACTTTGAGTTGAGCTTGATTCAGGTAGGGTAAATGAAAATCAAATAGCTCATTGGGTACATTGGTTGTTTTATAAAATTGCATGGTTCTAAATCATATATTCTCTCTTCATTTTAAATAGACGCCCCGACTTAACCTATTGGTTGATTTTGGACGTGCCTTGTTTTGGTTTCAACAATTCCTACACTAAAACCATATGCAGCAACATGAACTTCTATCTAAACAATTTGAAGATTTTGTAAATGAATGCGAATACATTCGAGGATTACGACCAACAACGATTCAAGGGTACAGACATATATTCAATGCGTTTCTTTCGATTATGCCTGAAATTGAAACGGTACAAGACCTATCTACTTCTGCCTTGTTGGAATTCTTTAAACGCCTACATACCCGTGTTCGAAAAGTAGGCGATAAGGAATACCAAGGTGTAAAGGCATCTACCAGTCATACCTACGCCAAAAAGTTGAATACTTTTTTTAAGTGGCTAGTCGCAAGAGGTTTCCTGAACTTAAGTCCATTAAATGATATCAAACTAGAAGAACCTCAATATGAAGACGACAGAGCTTTAACAAATGATGAAATTCAGAAAATAGAGGCTAGTATACTCACCAATTCATCTAATCTCTTCATTCAAAAAAGAAATAGAGCCATGCTCTATGTTTTAACGTTATGTGGTATACGCAAGGGTGAACTCATTGGACTTCGAGTTCAGGACATTGATATGGAACATAAACTGATTACGGTTAGAAAGGAAACTTCTAAATCTAAAAGTACTCGGATCATTCCCATGAACTTTTCTTTATGGCTTTGCTTGAAGGATTATCTACAAGAACGAAAAAATAAAAATTATACAGCTACCAGCCTTTTTGTTTCTTCTCAAAATGATAAAGGCTTAACAATTCACGGGATGAAACATTGGGTGAATTCCATATCCCGGCAATCGGATGTTCGTTTTCACCTGCACCGCTTTCGGCACACCTTCGCATGTGCCTTGGAAAAGCAAAATGTTTCGGCTACAAAAATTCAAAAACTTATGGGACATACAGATATAAAAATGACTATGAAATATTTACGCTCTATTCATGCCGAACAATTACGCCCAGATATCAACTTATTGTCCTTAGAGAATTTACTGTAATTGCATCCTATTTATTCATTATGTATACTAATTATGTTACTCATTTAATTCAATATCACACTTTATTGAGTCCCAAAATCGGGACGAGATGTGGTCGTCCTAATTACGGGTCAAATAGACCCCAAATTGCTCTAAAACCGTATAAAATAAGGAGAATAAGCAAATTAAAGGGCTACCTATTTCATGGTAAAGAATTGGTAGCCCCAATTCTTACTATGAGTTATATGGCATAACAAATTAGCAAGAAACGCTACCCCTTCTCAAACGGAAGTGGTAGCGGATAATTGATTTGCCGTTGTAGCTCAGCTGGTAGAGCGTCGCCATGGTAAGGCGGAGGTCTCGGGTTCAAGCCCCGACAACGGCTCAGTACAGTGTGATTTCATATTATGAAAATCAACACAACAATTAATAATTTTTTAGACTATTCAACACATATCAGAGGATACTCAACCTTTACCATTCAGAAATACCGAAATACTTTAAAGCATTTCCAAAATAAAATGAACCCAAAAACGCTTGAGGATTTTAACAATCCCACAATAATACGCTCCTTCTTTTTTAATGGGAGAATGAAAAGAAAGTGGTCGTCGGGAACCTATTTGACTTACTTAGGTGCTTTATCAGTTTTTGTATCGTGGTGTATAACAAACGGCTTTATTCAGGCAAAAGAAAACGAAGTAAAGAAAATTGAAAAACCCAAATTAGAAAAAAGAATTCCGCCCAAATTATCAAAACAACAAGCCATGAAAATTCTAGAATCTATTTTCAACTACCCTTATGCTTACCGATATCTCCGATACAGAAACCATGCCATATTCGCCACTTTTCTTTTTGCAGGATTACGAAGAAGTGAATTAATTAGATTGAAAATGACTGATGTTGATCTTGAGAATATGACACTTCATATTCGCCAAGGTAAAGGAAAAAAGGATCGAATGATCCCTATGAGTTTTACACTCACTCAAATCTTATTGGATTACCTCAAGGAGCGGAAACGATTACTAAAGACCTGCCCTGAGTTTTTTGCTTCAATGAATAGAAATCTTGGAATTACTACGCATGGATTAAAGCATATGGTTAATACATTTAGAAAGGTGACAGGCTTGAAGTTTCATTTGCACCAGTTAAGACACACCTTTGCGACGCTTATGCTCGAAGGTGGTTGTGATATTTATAGTCTCTCTCGTATGATGGGGCATAGCGACATTAAAACGACCACCATTTATTTGAGAGCCTCAGCAGAACACCTCCGAGGTGAAATGAGAAAACACCCTTTGAATCATATTGGATAATAAATAGGTTACTGCTGTAATTCTTAAATGCGAGCATACTGATAACATGAAACCATCTGTTAGTTACTTCGCTCGTTCGAATTTCAGAGAACATGAAAAACCTTTCGGGATTTATCAGCCTGACAGGCTTTTTCATCTATACCTCTTAGGGAAAACAGGGAGTGGAAAATCAACTGTTCTCAAAAATCTCATGTATCAGGATATTCACCATAATCGAGGTATATGTGTTTTTGATCTGCATAATGATTTGATTCCATCTATTCTTGAACACCTTCCAAACGAAAAACAAAACAATATTATTTACCTTGACCTCACGAACCCACTTCAAGAATTTGGCTATAACCCACTTCGAAAAGTATCTCTTCATAAACGATCCTTGGTGGCTTCTGCTTTACTACAATCCTTTCAAAAGATTTGGGGTGCGCAATCGTGGGGGTCTAAAATGGAGCATATCTTAAGAGCTTGTTTATTATCTCTTTTAGATCAAGATGAAGCAGACTTATCTCATATCCGTAAAATATTGCTAGACAAACATTTTAGAGCGTCTTGCTTAAAAAATATCCAGAATGAGGAACTCGTTGATTTTTGGCTAAAGGAATTTCCACTTCTTAGTAAAAATGACTTCTTACCCATTCTTAATAAAGTAACCGCTTTACTTTCTCATTCTCTTATTAAAAAGTTTTTGATTGAAAATAAAAAGCAGCTTTCCCTGCGCTCAATGATGGATAAAGGACATGTCCTTCTGGTTAATATTTCTGTAGGACAGTTAGGAAGTGATTCTGCTTATTTGATTAGTTCCCTACTCTTAAACGCTCTGTCTTCAGCTGGATTTAGCCGTGCTGAAATCCCTGAACAGCAACGCAGGCCTTTCTTTATTTATTTGGATGAATACCAGCACTACACAACCAAGGTTCTTTTGGATATGTGGGCTGAACTTAGAAAGTTTAAGGTAGGCATTATCTGTGCCAATCAATATTTATCGCAAATATCGCCAGAAATCCGAGATGCAGTACTTGGGAATGTGGGCTCGATATTATGCTTTAGACTCAGTCAGGCGGATAGCAAGTTCTTTCAACAAGAGTTCTATCCTGTATTTCACCATTCTGATTTTACATCGCTGTCCAATTATGATATTTACTTGCGGCTCATGATTAACGGAAAACCTTCTCAGGCATTTTCTGCTACAACGCTTCCCTTTCCCTTAGATAAAGTGAGTCCTGATTTTTAACGTATTGGTTGTTTTAGCCCGTGTCTTTTTTGTTTTTGGCATTGCGTAATAATTGTTTCTGAAGCTGTTCTTTTTACCTACGACTGCGTGGGTATTTATTATCAGTTCTTAATTCTTATGCCCAAAACACCCATCAGCTATTATGGAGGAAAACTCAATATGCTTAAACACATTTTACCTCTTATCCCTCCGCACCGAATTTACACAGAAGCATTCTTCGGTGGTGGTGCAGTATTCTTTGCTAAGGAGTCTGTCGAAAGTGAAGTTATTAATGACAAGAATCACCTTGTCGTTAATTTCTATAAAGTGGTTTCTTCCGACTTTGATAAACTCAAGGCTAAGATTGAAGCAACGCTTTTTTCGAGAGCTTCTTATTCTGTAGCTATGGCTATCTATCGAATGCCACATTTGTTTGACCACTTACAACAGGCTTGGGGATTCTATTTAGCAACCGCTATGGGGTTTGCCTGCCAACCCGGCTCTTGGGGATATGATAAATATGGAAAACGAGTGCAAGCGTTTCGAAATAAAAAAATTCGTTTCGATCTATCTATTGTAAAAAGGTTGGAGACAGCCCAGATTGAATGTGTAGACGCATGTAAAGTAATTACTGCTCGGAATACGGAAGACGCTTTTCATTATGTTGATCCGCCTTATGTCGTGGATGACCACAATTCTGTGAATCAAGGACATTACAGTGGCTATTCCCAGACGGATTACAAACGCTTACTGGATACTCTGGTTAGCGTAAAGGGTAAATTCTTACTAAGCTCATACCCTTCTCCGCTCTTGGATGCATATATCAAAAAGCATGGCTGGCATACGAAGTCTTTTGAAAAACCCTTATCGGCTGCAAAAGGTGTAAGTGGCGCAAAGCGAAAAAGAAAAATGGAATTATTAACCGCCAACTACCCGATATGAAACAAAAGCCAATAAGAGTTGTAGAACTTTTTGCAGGTGTCGGCGGATTTAGAATTGCATTGGAAGGTGATCCAAAAAAGAAATCGAGTAAGTATGAAGTAGTTTGGAGCAACCAATACGAACCTCGAACGAACAAACAGCATGCCAATATGGTTTACAAAAACCGATGGCCCAATACTAATCATTCTGAAGAGGATATAGAAGAGGTTGTTGCAAATAACTTTGAAACAATTCCAGACCATGATTTACTGGTTGGCGGATTCCCCTGTCAGGATTATTCTGTAGCAAATCGAACACATAATCATGGCGTGGAAGGTAAAAAAGGAAGGCTTTGGTGGGCTATTGTTTCTTTAATAAAAAAGAAAGGACGCAAAGCCCCTAAGTATCTTTTACTGGAAAATGTTGACCACTTACTGCATTCACCTAAAACTCAAAAAGGGAGAGACTTCTCTGTAATCCTCTCTAGCCTCAATGAATTGGGTTATGCAATTGAATGGCGTGTAGTGAACGCCGCCCAATATGGTTTTCCGCAAAGACGGCGACGAATTTATATTCTTGCTTACCGAAGAAATACAGCACTCTACAAAAAACTAAAAAAGATAAAGCCAACTGAGTGGTTATGTAGAAAAGGAATCATGGCAAAAGCATTTCCAGTCACAAGTCGTAGCGATTTAGTAGAAGGAGAATTATATAATACAGTGGACGATAATTTAAAATCTTTTAGCAGTTTAGATAACCCATTCTTGAATGCTGGAATTTTTATCAACGGAAAATATTATACCCAAAAGGTTGAGAGTGCTTACACTAGCCATTATCAAACTTTAGGAGATATTCTATTGCCGATTAATGATATTCCTGAATCCTACTTCATTGAAGAAAAGCAAATTCCAAAATGGAAATATGTTCGCTCAGCGAAAACAATTGAACGAATAAGCAAGCGAACTAGACTTCCTTATCTCTATCGAGAAGGAAATGTTCCCTTTCCTGACTCTTTGAACAAAGCCTCTCGAACGATTATTACCAAGGAAGGTGGCACTTATGTATCGCGTGAAAAACATATCGTTTTTCAGGAAGGTAGATACCGCAGGCTACACCCGATAGAACTGGAGCGGCTCAATGGATTCCCAGACAATTTTACACAATGTGAAGGCATCACAGATATCCAACGTGCCTTTTTTATGGGCAATGCCTTAGTCATTGGTGTGGTCAAAAAAATCGCCAAAACTTTAGCAAAACAAATTTTAAACTCAAATAAAAAAATATCATGGAAAAAGTAATTAACAAAACAGTCAACTTAAACTTAGTTGGCATCAATGGAAATGCATTCGCTCTTATGGGTGCTTTTCGAAAACAAGCTCGCAAGGAACAGTGGACGGAAGAAGAAATTAGCGCCGTCCTGAAAGAAGCACGAAGTGCTGATTATGATTATCTCGTTTTTGTACTCTCCAATCATTGTGAACCGCAAACCGAAGACGATCATGAGTAAACACGAAGCCGCCTTCTTTATTGTGCTTACTCAAATCGAGACCAATGAACTCACTTGCATCACTTACCAAAATAAGGGAATGTTCGATACGCAAGAGGAAGCTCAAAATGTATTGAATGCCATTGTTTCTGACGGTGATTATACCGCTGCGGAAATGAGAATTATTAAACTCTATAAAATATCCAACACTAAAAAGTAAATAACAATGAATATTACAACAAAACAAATCGTACAACATTTCTTATCGCAACATTTAAAAATCCTAGCAAACTCTAAGGTATTTACTCGAAGCTCATTTTTTGAAGACTATTTCTTGCGAGAGGAATTAATTGAAATGATTAAACATACCTATGCTGGCGAAGCCCTAAAACTCTATGACCTTGAGAAAATGACTCAAGTGGAAATGCTTGAATTGCTTAACGATGCGGACATTCTAGATTTCTACATGAATCAGTGGGAAAAAGAAGTTGCGCATTCGGCATCTCATACTGCACAAAATGTACACGATACCTTGGATCAACTTGGACAGCAACTGCATTATCTGAATTTCAAAATACTAGCGGATTGGGATACCTACGATTGTTCCAATTTTACTGCCCTACTTAAAAAAGCGGGACGTTTACGAAAAGTATTTGGAATCTATGATCTTGCTATTTCGCAGGAAGAAGTCGACTCGGTTACGTCCCCTCCTAAGAGATTCTTCGATACCTATGCACTAGCAGAAAATGCCTTGAATGAATTGAAACTGGACGATGCACATATTCTCTTCACTTTTAAAACAATCTAATGATGGAACATTTTACTGATTTACAAAAAGCACACGATTATGCTAAATGGCTATCTTTTAAGTATAGACAACAGGAATCTAAATACGGAGTTGTTCACGGCCCTTGTGATGATTATGTTGTTTGTGATAAAGAGTTCATGGAAGACTTGGAAAGCAAATTTATTTCAAGTCCAAATGAATATACTGCAATGACATACGATCATATTCAATCTATATACACAGACGATGATCCACTTCGATTTATGGAAGAAATTAAGGGTATGGTCGCAACCGTTCATGGTGAGACGCTCCGATTTTTGCTTCACTATAAAATCCCCTTGGATAAATGGATTCGATATGAATTAGCGAGTCGAGGTTATGATTTGAATCATGAATGGGTTGGTTTTGATAAGGCTGAAGAAATTTGGCTTACCGACAATTAAAAAATGCTACACACGAAGCGATCTTCATTGATCGCTTCTTTTTGTAGGTATGTTGTAGGTAAGATTCCAAAGCCTGTGATTTCTTGTTCATTTTGTGTTTCTAGCTTGCACCATATTAAACGTTTTTATTATGATACAAGAATATACTGACAAGCAAAAAGCAATAGACTATGCCAACTGGCTCAACTTCATTCACAGAAACAAAGAGCAATCTTTTTATGTCATTGAACATGATAATGGAAATTATCTTGTTTGTTCAGAAGAAACACCGAATACGGATACCTCAAACCACATTCCGTTAGAAGGTTCGTATGAGGATATGGAATACGAGGATATAAAAAATATTTGTAAGGATATTGACCCATTAAAACATTGGGAGAATTTATGCGGTGCTATATCAACTATAGACGGAGAGTTGCTTCGTTTTATTCTTGCAGAACAAATACCACTTACAAAATTCATTCAATATGAATTGGGTTGTCGTGGTTGTGATGACAAAGGAGAATGGATTGGTTTTGAAAAATCAGAAGCCTTTTGGCAGAAGTGATTATTTGATCCTGTCCATTCTTAGAAGCCCCACAAAAGGGCTTTCTTTATTTAGAAAACCCCTCACTAAAGAAGTCAGCCAAACTCATATCCATAGCCTTCAATACTTTTAGTAGGCTACTGAAACGCATATCCTCTCCTTGTTCGTATCGTCCAAATTGAGCTCTATGTATATCGTTCTCATAGGCAAAGCTATCTAAATTGCCGTAGCCTAATTCCTTTCGTACCGCTCGTATGCGCTTACCTAAATTTTCAATCTCCTTCTGTACGTATTCTTCCTGTTTTGCCATGATACAAAAGAAGATTTTTAACTACTTCTAAGTAACTACTAATAAATAGACTACTTATAGATATATATTAAAAAGAATGGGGTTAAATTAGCGGTATAAAACAATAGAATATGAAACAAAAAATTATGTTATTTGGAATGCTGATAGCCCTGTGCTATTCAGCCCTAACGCAGGCTCAAACGCCACAACTTATTAAAGACATGAATCAAAATGCATTAATTTCTTTTACCGATCCACCCGAAGGTTACTTAGAATTTAATGGTCGCGTTTATTTCACAGCAAATGATTCCATACACCATAGAGAGCTTAGGAGTACCGATGGCACAAGTGCGGGTACAAGTCTTGTAAAAGAAATTAACTCGGGCCCTGCGGGTCAGGCTCATTTTGGTGTCCCGTATTTTTCCAAAGTATATAGAACTATTTTTAATAATGAGATTTATTTCAATGGCTTGGACTCGGTACATGGTATGGCACTTTGGAAAACTGACGGAACCGCTTCGGGAACACTTCTCCTTAAGGATATTAGTCAATTAGGTATTCAAGCTTCGCCGTGGCAAGAATCCGTATCTATTTATTTTAATGAAGTAAATAACAAACTCATATTTCTCTCTCAAGACACCACGCATGGTTATGAATTATGGACGACTGACGGTTCAAGTTCAGGGACTCAATTATTGAAGGATATAAATCCATATCCCGCTCACAATAGCGGAAATTCGATTGCTGAGCATTTTACGCTTTTTAATAACAAGCTATATTTCATCGCTAATGATTCAACGCATGGAAATGAACTTTGGGTGACAGACGGAACAACAAGTGGCACCCAGCTTGTTGTTGATTTACAGACCCTCTTTGGCTACACCAATTTTGCTCATTTTAATTCTGATCCTACAGGATTATATGATTTTAATAATGAGCTGTATTTTATTGATGGTGCAGGCGTCTTATACAAAACAGATGGCACCTTTAATGGCACCCATGTATTGAGTGATTCAACAAACAACTACTCTCCAAGAGTTCGTCCGCAAACAAGTGGCAGTAATGCACCCGAAAAATACTTTACTGAAATGAACGGTGAACTGTATTTTATTGGTGCTGATAGTATAGGGAATGACGAATTATGGAAAACAGACGGTACCGTTGCAGGAACAACTATTGTCAAAGAAATCAATCCAGCTACTTCGTCCTATCCAGGAGTAAGAGGAGAAATTTCTGTTTTAAACGGCAATCAATTAGTTTTATTTGCACGCCCTTATCTATTCACCGATACCAATAACAAAGGTTGGGAGTTATGGCAAAGTGACGGTACGGCAAACGGCACTTCGGCTGTTAAGCAACTTGCATTAACCATAAATAATTTTACAAGAGTTCCGTTTGTGAATGATAACAAACTTTATTTTAATGCACGTAGTGCCAATGCCCCAATGGCATGGTGGTGCAGCGATGGCACAAGTGGCGGAACTTTTCCTGTGGTAGATTCTGTTTTCCTTTTAGAGGGCAAGCCGATTGAGTATAACAATCGAATGTATTTTGTAGCGAATAATAGATTGTATGAAAGTGAAGGAGACTCCATGACTACAAAAATTGTAAAGCCAATTGGTGATACGGTCACAAATATTAATCTATCATTTAGCAATGATGTGAACACTGATTATTGGAATGATTATGTGGTTTATAATAACTCTTTAATTTTTACTGCTTCATGGGGGCAAACAGGAAAAGAGCCGTGGAAACTTTCAACGATTCCCTTGAAAGTAATTGGTTATGATAAAACGGACATTGAATTTAGTCTTTACCCGAATCCAACTAATTCCGTTTTGAATATCGCATCGGAGAATAAAATACTCAAAGCTGAAATTTTCGATCTGCAAGGAAGGAATATTTTATCGACTTCTCATGACAAAATTCTCGTCGATCATTTAATGAATGGGATCTACATTATTCGCATTACAACAAATGAAGGAGTTGGGAGTGCTAAGTTCATGATTGAGTAAATTGAAATTCTGTTTATGAAAAGTCGCCTCATTTAGGGGCGACTTTTTTTATATGACACTTACACCTTCGAAGTTCTATTTGCTCTAAATACCAATCCAATTCTTCATAAGGAATCATATTATTTGGATCTTCAGCTTCCTCAAATGTGCGCTTTATTATCTCGGCCCGCTCTTTTTCGAACTCCTCTCTCGTTTGTTTTTTGAACCTTGGTCTGCACATATTATTTACTTTTTCGTCTAGTACGACCGTATAAACGTGTGCGAATTTCATCTAAATACCAAGGCAAATCTTCATAAGGAATCCTCTTATCTGGATCTTTTGCCTCCTCGAAAGATCGCTTTAAAATCTCTGCCCTCTCCTTCTCAAATTCCTCTCTCGTCTGTTTTTTAAATCTTGCTTTAGTCATAGGCTCATTATTTTAGTGGCTGATAATAGTATTATGATGGCATCATTTTTACCAATATGCAAACCCTATGAACAATTTTACCACAACTATTTTTTTGCGATTTTGACTACCTTTTCAAAAGGCAAATTGGTTGTGAGAAACGTATATTGTGACAGTCACTAATGAAAACATAGTCAAAATCGCTCACCTCAGAGAGGTGGTTTTCTGTCTTGTAGAAACCCCATTTAGGCGTTTCTAACAAGATTGCATTGTGACTGTCACTCTCGTTTTGTCGCAATGCTATCTTGGTAAGAGCTCCGCCCTTACTATCCCAGTTTTCAATATTCGCTTCGCTCATTTTCAAAATAATATTTTTTTGGCTAGCTATCTGACTTACCAACTAAACCCGATTTCTTTATACCCTTCAATCCTTTTTTCTTGAAAAGAAAGCACTCCAAATCTTAATGAAAGTACAAAACTCCTTTCAATACGAGGTATTACCACCCCACTGTCTTTAGTAATTTCAATTATTTCAGCAGGTCGACAAGTATGGGAAAAGGTATATACCGTATCTCCATTTAAGATGTCAACAGAGTTAACTTTGACCTCAACTGCATCTTCATTAAGTATTAAATCTTCATCATATTGCGTAAAATCACCGTAGCTATAGTAGTCATTTACTTTTGAATTAATAGGAAGAAAAGTTATCTTTTGGGGACTGCTAAAATCAATACTAGTAGGTTGCAATAAAAAAACCGTATCTTTTCTTCGCCCCAAATAGAAACTAAGTGTATCTCCAATAACAATTCTTGAAAAACAAATACTATCTATCAAACTACAGGATGCATTGTTGAGTATTCCGTTTTTCTTCTCTACTCCCATTTCAAAGGGACAATCAATACACTTTACTTTTTTTTGAGGCAATTCTTCTGTCCCACAACCAATTATGAGAATGAATATAATCAAAACACTTAAAATTATCTTACTTTTTCTTAGCACGGAATATATTTTTAATTAAGGAATTGATTGACCTGTCTACGGCTTGAAAGAGAACACCAGCACGACTATTAGGTTTCACGTAACTATCGTCAGGAGAATACCCTTCACTTATACCATGTTTTCTATCTTCTTCAGAACCGAGTGGTATATTATAATTCTCTGAATGCTCCTGCTCTTGTGTCTTACTAATACCATTTAAATCATTTTTTAAATGAAAGTCCATTTCATGCACTGCAGTCTTAGTTGCACTTCTTAAATATTTCTTAGCGTTATAATCATTCACTGTTATGACATAAACTTCGTCTTGTACGGCATTAGCTACTTCGTTATAATTGATGCCCCAATTTGTAAATTTATTGGAGTATGCAATTTTCTTATTTATAAGCTCCATTTTTTTAATATTGCTATACGCCTTATACTTTTTGGATTTTACCAATGTATTATAATTAGCAAGAAACTTCGCTTGTTGCTTTATATTTTGATTTCTACCACTTGTATTTCCATTTGAACTTCCTGTACTGCCCGTCGTCAAATACACTAGTTGTTTAGCTCTTCGGTCAGGACGACTTATCTCAGAGAGAAGCGCTTTTAGTTCCTTATCATTTCTCATAACAAGCATTACGCTCCCATAAAAAACTTCCGCTTTTTCAGTTATTTTTAGCTCTTCAGCCCCTTCGATATCAATGGCTTGTATTGGTGTATTACCTGCAAACTGATAAGGCGTATAATGAGGATAATCACTTGTAAGCGGATCAATGGACAAAAACTTTCCTAATCTACTATCGTACATTCTAAACTGAAAATCCAAACTATTCCCAATCCCCTTAATCTCATTATCTTTCTCTTGACCGTTAAAGCCGAAGCGGTAATCATCCTTATGTTTCATTGCAGCTAGCATTTCCTTACAACTTCTCCAACCAAAAATCAGTCATACGCTTGTATAAATGAATACGTGTATTGCCACCATAAATGCTATGATTACGATTGGGATAAATCTCTGAATCATATTCCACATTGGCATCAATCATAGCGTTAATCATTTCCATGGTGTTTTGATAATGCACATTATCATCGCCACTTCCGTGAATGAGTAAATAATTTCCTTTTAGCTTATCAACCATATTGATCGGGCTGTTGTCGTCATAACCATCAGGGTTCTCTTGCGGCGTGCGCATGTAACGCTCTGTATAAATATTATCATAATAACGCCAAGAAGTTACGGGTGCAACGGCGATGGCACTCTTAAATACATCGGCACCTTTAGTTATACATATGCTACTCATATAACCACCATAACTCCAACCCCAAATACCCATGCGATTGGCATCTATGTAATCTAAAGAACCTAAATATTGGGCTGCCGCAATTTGATCATCACTTTCGTACTTACCTAATTGCTGGTAGGTCATTTTCTTAAACTCCTCGCCTCTTGATCCTGTTCCACGTCCATCTACACAAGCAATTACATACCCTTGCTGCGCCAACATTTGATACCACCAATAATCTCTTGGTGCAAAACTATTAGCCACAGACTGAGAACCCGGACCAGAATATTGATACATGATTAATGGGTATTTTTTACCCGCTTCAATATTCGTTGGCTTAATAATCCATGCATTTAGTTTAAGGTTATTCTTTAATGGGATTTGAGTTAAGTTCAAATCACTCAATTCAAATTTTGCCATTTGTTTTTTAAGCTTCGCATTGTCTTTTAGTACACGCACTGTTTTACCACTATTATTTTTCATAGCATAAACATTAGGCGTACTGACATTAGAATAATTATCTACAAAGTATTTAAATTGGTTACTAAATGAAATGCGGTGCGTTCCTTTTTCAGGCGTCAAGTTCTTTTTGTCATAACCATTGATATTGATACTATATAAGTTTCGTTCCAGAGGCGATTGCTCCGAGCTTAAATAATAAACCGTTCTTGTATCTTCATACACTTGACCTAAATCAACTTCATCCACTCCAAATAGACTCGTTACATCCCAATTACCTTTTGTAATTTGCTTTGCGCGCTGGCTGCTAATATCGTAATAATAAATATGATTGTAACCGCTCTTCTCACTCGTATGCACAAATGCATTTTCATTTTTCAAAAAAGTAATTTCATCATTTACATCTACGTAATACTTATTGGTTTCCTCATATATCTTTCTTCCACGTAAGTTTTTAGGGTTCACCGCATAGAAGCGCAACTGATTTTGATGGCGATTAAGCGTATATATCACGAGCTTATTATCATAATTCGTCCATTTAATTCTTGGTATATATTCCTCCTCGTATTCTAGGAATTCAGTCTTTGCTTTTTTTATATCGTAAAGACCAATTTTTAAGGTAGAGTTCGGATCGCCGGCTTTAGGATATTTAAATTCGTACTTCGTTGGATACAACTTTCTAAAGTACATCATCGTAAACTCAGGCACTTGGGTTTGATCAAAACGATAGAAGGCTATATAGTTACCATTAGGGCTCCATTGAAATGCTTTGGTAAAACCAAACTCCTCTTCATACACCCAGTCACAATTACCATTGATAATATTACCACCACCATCTTGCGTTATTTGTACAATCTGGGCTGTATTTAAATCTTTGTAAAAAAGATTATTGTCGCGTACAAAAGCTACTTTATCACTTTGTGGCGAGAAGCTTGCATGCAATATTTTTTCTTCTGAGATTAAGTTTAATTGCTCATTTTCTATATCATAAACAAATACTTTATACAACGCACTACGACGAAATATTTTTTCGGGCTCCGTAAAAATGAGCATCTTATTCTCCGCATCATTAAATTTAAAACTGGCTATTTTAAGCTTCTTGCCTTCGAACTTTAAATTACTGTAAAAGTCAAAAGTGGATACCTTATTCCCTGTTGCAAAGCTTTTCTTAACTAAGTGACCTTTTTCAATTTCAGTATAATGTTCACCATCCTTCATTGAGCTAAAACCACGCACATAATCAGCTCTAAAGGTTCCTTTTTTTAATAAATCATCTAAGGTTATTTGTTGATCTTGCGCTTGAGTAAATAGTCCTACAAGCAATAATGGAATAAAAAGTAAATTTCTCATAATTCAAATAATACCCTTCGACAAGCTCAGGGTGACATGCGCACTAAGTTAAATCATACTTAAATTGTGCCCGCATAATTACTTCAACAATTTTATAAAAAAGTCTATCGACCTGTCAGGTTGAGCCTGTCGAAATCTTTAGTATTTGAGTTTATTGACAAAATGCTCCCGTCGACAATCACGATAGCCATCGGGACAAGGTGACATCTTACTGAGATACTTTATCGTAAAACCATAATCGTCTTTTTCTAAAAAAAAACTCAACTCCTTTCGGAATTGAGTTCAATATTGTTTTCTCGAATTAAATTATTTTAAAATACCACGAGCAATTACAATACGCTGTACCTCACTGGTACCTTCATATATCTGCGTAATTTTCGCATCACGCATTAGGCGCTCTACATGAAATTCTTTTACATAACCATATCCACCATGAATTTGTACAGCCTCAGTAGTAGCCTTCTGAGCTACTTCACTCGCATATAATTTAGCCATAGCCGACGCCTGTGTATAATCACCGCCTGTATCTTTAAGGTAAGCTGCTTTTAGACATAGCAAACGAGCTGCTTCAATCTCAGTAGCCATATCTGCCAACTTGAACTGAATAGCTTGGTGATTGGAAATCTCAGTTCCAAATGCCTTACGCTCTTTAGAATATTTAACCGCTAATTCAAAGGCACCACTTGCAATTCCTAATGCTTGTGCAGCAATACCAATACGTCCTCCAGAAAGAATTTTCATAGCAAACTTGAAACCAAATCCATCTTCACCAATTCTGTTGGCCTTAGGTACCTTTACATCTTGAAAACTAACAGAATGTGTATCGCTACCACGAATACCCATTTTATTTTCCTTTGCTCCTACTTCAACGCCTTCACTATCTTTTTCTACGATAAATGCATTAATTCCTTTATGTTTTTTATCAGCATCTGTCTGGGCTATAACAATATAGAATGAGGCTGAATTAGCATTTGTAATCCAATTTTTAATTCCATTTAAAAGATAATAATCTCCTTTGTCTTCGGCCGTAGTTCTTTGCGATGTTGCATCACTACCCGCTTCTGGCTCACTTAATAAGAAAGCCCCAATTTTTTCTCCTGTTGCAGATGGCTTCAAATATTTTTCCTTTTGTTCTTCCGTTCCAAAAGTTTCAATACCCCAAGCGTACAATGAATTGTTTACACTCATACATACCGAAGCTGAAGCATCTACTTTAGATATTTCTTCCATAGCCAATACGTAAGAGATACTATCCATACCTCCACCGTTATACTTAGGATCTACCATCATACCCATAAACCCGAGCTCACCCATTTTCTTCACTTGCTCAGCCGGAAACTCTTGTTTCTCATCACGTTCTATTACACCCGGCAATAATTCGTTTTGAGCAAAATCTCTTGCCGCTTGCTGTATCATTAAATGTTCTTCGGATAATTGAAAATTCATATTAAAAAGGATTTGCGCGAAGATAAACATTTAGAGAATAGTGATTAAGGATTAGCGAATAGTTTTTTTATATAGCCCAATTACGACTGCCGTCTATTATCAAAGTTCATAATCGTTTTATTAAGCGATTTAAAGGCCTAAAAATGTGTATAACCCTAATAGTTAATTAACAATCACCTTAAGAACTTTAACAATAGGGACAACGGCTCGTTTTTTAACTTTGCGTACATGAAGCTAAGAGTATTATTGATTTTGACCCTGTTTATCGGTTCTATTGGGTTTAGTGAGGCTGCGCCTGATAATGTACCTGCATTTGATCGCATTGCTTTTAACTTTGATAATACGAACTCTCCCGAGTATCGTAACCTGATGCGCCAGATTGATAGCCTGTATGACGTTGAGGCAGCCAAAGGATTTCACGGTAGTGTATTAATAGGTTACAAAGGAAAAATTATATACGAGCGTTACATAGGCTACAGTGATATAGCTAAGAAAATAAAGTGGAGTCCTCGAACAATTTCTCAGTTAGCTTCTACTTCTAAGCCATTAACTAGTGCGGCTATTTTAGTTTTAGCTGATAAAGGCTTGATCAATATTGATGACCCTGTAACAAAGCACTTACCTACATTCCCTTATAAGAATATTAGCGTGCGTATGCTATTGTGCCATCGTTCTGGACTGAGAGATTATATCGATTTTGCTACGGCTAAGCCTGGTAAAAAATACTTAGACAATGAGGATATTGTAGAGCTATTTGCAACTAAAAAGCCAAGCCTCCGCTTTACCCCAAATACTAACTTTAAATATTCTAATACTAATTATGCTTTATTGGCTTCTATAGTTGAATCAGTGAGCGGTATGAAATTTAAATATTTCATGGAGCGCTTTGTATTTAAAAAATTAGGCATGAACCAAACCATTGTGCATGACCCTAACTTATATAGTCCTAGCTTTAAGGCAAAGAGTTACAAGGGAGGTCGTCATTATAAAGACATGTCGCACGATGGTGTTTTTGGCGCCTATGGTGTGTACAGTTCTGTGCGTGATATGTACAAGTGGGACCAATCGTTATATTCTAATAAGTTATTAAAATGGAGTACGATTAATGCTGCCTTTAGGCCTAATAATAACAAAGCAGGTTCTCAAAGAGACTACGGCCTAGGATGGCGTATGTTGTTCTATCCTAATGGAACTAAAGTGGTATATCACAATGGTTGGTGGCATGGTAACAACACTTGTTTCTACCGATTTATTAAAGACAATTTCTCAATCATTGTTTTAGGTAATAAATACAGCATGAACATTTATAAGCAACCTAAAAAGATCTTTAAGTTGATTAATCCAGAGGAAGAAATGGATTTTAAAATGAAGTAAAAGGATTAAGGTGCTTCAACCGTAATTTTACCTTCAGCGATATAAAAGTTTGCATAATCGTTATTACGCACTTTTAATATAACCGTGTAAACACCTGGTGTTGTATTCCAGAAAGCAATTTTATTTTGCTCGCTAAAAGCACCATCAGGTAATTCCCAACGTACTTCTTCGGCATACTCAGAACAGTTTTCAAGTATCAGCGTATCAGTTGTTTTAATCGTAATAGGTGTCTCTGGGCAAATTTTTGCCACGGGCTCTTTAGGCTTTACACAAGAACCTAATAATACAATACTAATTAAACAAACACTAATAGCGATAACTGATTTCATAAGTAAATCTTTAGGTTGTAAAAATAGAGTAAGCTTGGCAATATTCCATATTCCAAGCTTATTTGAATAAAGCAGGTAAGGCACAGCTATTTTTGTACATATACAACATACTTATCTTTAAACATCTCCTCCTCAAAGTAGTTATTTATTTCCCAAAGCATGGGGCTCGTCTCGCTTTCTGATATTTCCATGTGCAAGTCACCACCTTTTAAACAAAGCAGTCCATTATCAATTTCACTTTTATCACCTTTTCTAATGAGTGCATTAGACCAGTTCCATAACTTGCCCAAAGGCGCAACAGCTCTAGTTACTGCAAAATCAAATGAATTCTTTTGCTTTATCTCTTCAACTCGCCCCCACACAACTTCAACATTATCCAAGCGCAACTCATCTTTAATCGCGGTAACCACTTTCAGTTTTTTATTAATACTATCGCACAGCACAAATTCAATCTCAGGGTAAAGAATAGCCAATGGTATGCCCGGAAAGCCACCACCTGTTCCAATATCTAATATACGCGAACCATTAGCAAAATTAGCAATGGGCGCTATAGCCAATGAGTGCAGGATATGTTTAGGATACAGCTTATCAATATCCTTTCTAGAAATTAAGTTAATCTGACTATTCCACTCTTCATACAATGGACCTAAAGCCTCAAATTGTTTGATTTGTTTTTCTGTAAAGTCATCAAAATACTTTTTTATTACTTCCATCTTTTCACTTTTTTCTTAAAGAATATACTGGGGATGTTCTTTATATAATAACCAATCATCCAAATATCAAAATACCATATCCAATGAACTAAATCATCTTCCTTCATTTTGGTCATTACACGCATTTGAAACAACCAGATATATAACCAACGAAAGAAAAATACACCACCCCCAATAATTAACCACAGAAAATTAAAAGGTTGTACCAAAGGAATTAGGGTGAATAAGCCAACATACATATAGAAATGCGAGAACGCCATAAGACCCAACATAAACTTATGCTTACGCTTGTAAAAACGTCCTGTACTCAAATGTCGTTGTTTCTGATAGGCCCAATATTCGGCTGTCTCTTCGGCATCGGAATAAGTAAATGCCTCTTCATTAAATACGACCGTCGTGTTCTTCTTAGTCGCCACTTCATTAATAAACAAATCATCATCACCACTCATGATGTGCTGATGCTTAGCAAAGCCTTTTACATTAAAGAATAACGTTCTATCATAGGCTAAGTTGCGTCCAACGCCCATATAAGGGATTTTGGCTAAAGCAAAACTCAAATATTGAAAGGCTGCATAGAATGTTTCAAAACGGATTTTCTTATTCAAAAAACCTTCTACTTTTTTATAAGGACTATAAGCTAGCGCTATTGACTTTTGATTTAACCCATTAGCCATTAATTGCAACCACTGATCAGAGCTTGGCTCACAATCTGCATCGGTTAATAATACATGGTCATGGCGCGCCTGTTTTAAACCCATACTCAATGGAAACTTCTTGCCTTTCATGTATTTTGATGGCTGTGATAAGTTCAAAACATTCAAATGAGCATATTGCTTGCACAGTTCTCCTAAAAAGTATTTTGTATTATCCTCAGAATTATCATTGACCACCAAAACTTCAAAATTGGGTAATGCATTTACAAGATAGTCTTGTGCCAATATCTTCGGTAAATATTTACGTAAATTCGCTTCTTCGTTTTGAGCACAAATAATAATAGAAACGGGAAAGCTAGCTTGCTCCTGTTCTTTATTCTTATGAAACGCTAAGCGCGAAAAAAAGAAAAGATAATAGCACAATTGCACAAGTGCAAAAAAGCAATAAATAATAAATAGGCTGATTGGTACAATCACCGACCAAAAATAATAGAATATAATGGAATTTCAACTGCAAGTTACCGACACAAAAAGTAAAGCGAGAGCGGGCACAATTAAAACAGCCCATGGCGAAATAAAGACGCCCATTTTTATGCCTGTTGGCACGGTAGGAAGCGTAAAAGGCGTGCCGCCAGGTATGCTAACAGACGAAATTCTAGCACAAATAATATTAGGGAACACCTATCATTTATCATTACGACCAGGAACAGAGGTGCTTGAGAAGGCTGGCGGGCTGCACAAATTTATGCACTGGGACAAACCCATCTTAACGGACAGTGGTGGGTTTCAAGTCTATTCATTGGCCGATAATAGAAAAATTAAAGAAGAAGGTGTGGCTTTTCGATCGCATATTGATGGTTCTAAATTATTCTTTTCCCCAGAAGTAGCTATGGATATTCAGCGCAGTATTGGTGCAGATATTATCATGGCATTTGATGAATGTACGCCCTACCCTTGCGATAAAAAATATGCAACCGCCAGTATGCATATGACGCATCGCTGGTTGGATCGCTGCATTAAACATTTTGATAATGGTACAGGCTTATACGGTTACGACCAAGCATTATTTCCTATTGTGCAAGGAAGCACCTATCCAGATTTACGCAAACAAAGTGCTGAGTACATAGCCAATGCAGGTGCAGAAGGAAATGCAATAGGCGGCCTAAGTGTTGGAGAACCAGCAGAAGAAATGTATGCGATGTGTGAGCTAGTATGCGATATATTACCGGAGGATAAACCACGCTACTTAATGGGTGTCGGCACACCAGCTAATCTGTTAGAAAACATCGCTTTGGGCATAGATATGTTTGATTGTGTAATGCCTACACGTAATGCGCGTAATGGATATTTGTTTACATCGGAAGGTATTATTAATATGAAAAATAATAAGTGGAAAGACGACTTCTCAAGCATAGATCCAGCTTTTGAAACGGGTATGAGCAGTCAGTTTTCGAAGGCTTATTTGAGGCACTTATTTGTTGCCAATGAGTTGTTGGCCTTACAAATAGCCAGCGTACAGAACTTGCGTTTTTACTTATGGTTAATGACTGAAGCACGCGAGCAAATCTTAGCGGGCACCTTTGCTCCTTGGAAGGATGCTATGGTTAAGAAGGTGAGTGCTCGATTGTAATTATAAGCAGCAAACTGAATTGTTTTTTTGACAAGGTAATTATACACTTACTCCACTTTTGGATAAGATTCTTATTGGCATTTCTTGTGGAACTATATTTATCATACCTTCTCTTATGTTGCGCATAACTTGCTGTATTGGGTGTTTATTTCCAGTTTCGAAAATGTAATGAAAAAGCCAAAAAAGTGCGCATGTTGTACTAAATTAGCAATTAAACGAAATAATACGGAGTAGTTGCTACAATTAACCCGTAAGCTAGCATAAGAAAAGATGAATAAGAAAACCTTCTACTATATAATGATGTTTTGCTTTTCTGCTTGTTTTTTATCATGTAATAATTATGATTATCTCGAATTTATAGATAAGGTAGACGTCAAGGAAAGAGAAGCAACCTTTGCCCTATTTAAAGCGAACTCAATTATTGGCAATCCTAATTTCTATGTTTTTCAACTTGATATAAATAGTAAACCAGAAGAACTAAAGTATAACACAAGCAATTCAAAGAATTGGGAACAGAAGGAGTACAATAAAATATATAATCAGGTAATCCTTGAAAATTATGAAGAGGATGGACGCTTTATTACCAAACCAGCCATAAAACTGTTTAACAGCCGATTTATAGTTATGGAAAGGGGCGGATTATACTTTGCATTATATGATTTAGAATTACATAAAGAAGTGTTTAATGATTGTTGTCCTTTTAGCAAATGGGGTAGTCAAAACATTTGGGCTGAAAAAGGAACGAACTACAAAGGTGCTATTCCAGAAGATGAAAATTCAGACTATGGCATTTGGATAAAGAAGAATATACACCTTCCAATTCTTGAATATATTGAAAAGAACGAGTAGGAATACGCTTGCTAAGAACAGCTATAAGTAATGCGGGCATTGTAACAACCGAAACTGCACAAATATTAAACCCCCAAAGCTCCACTTTGGCTTTGTAGTAAAATAAAGCAAAAGCGTCTCTTTGGCTAACAACATTACAGCTTTGAGTGCGTACTTCGTAAGTCCGCACTACTCATCGCCAAATCATTTAAACCTATCAAGCAAGACACCTTCTAACAATTTTAACAGCAAAAGAGCCTTCAAATCTTCTCATACTAAGAATTTGATTTAATTTCGCAAGTGTAATGTTACTCAATAGAATAGATAAGTATATACTCAAGAATTTCTTGATGACTTTTCTATTTTGCATTTTGGCTTTTACGGTTATTGCTATTGTTATTGACTAATCTGAGAAGGTACAAGATTTTGTAAAGCATCAAGTTCCTTCTGGCGAAATATTTCAGTACTTCTGCAATTTTATGTCAAAGTATACGAACGACCTTGGAATACATAAATATTTTACTTTAGGAACTCGTAAAGGAGACTCTATAGAAATTCAATTTGTTAATCATGATATTGTTACACAATACTGGTGTCTTTTTGATAGTGAGGTAGTTCCTATTATGAAATACAAAGGCAATTTTATAGAAACCACCAATGTGGGAAATGATTGTATTTATGCCAGACGATGCATTTATAGGAGTTCAGAGACCAAACAATTTGTAAAAGTTAAATTAAAAAAGGCTGGCAACTCTGCGAAATTTAATAAAATAAAAAGTGAATATACCAGATAGCACTATTTTAATCAAAGTTGGTCCCAACTACCTTCCAAATATTTACTAACTTTACCATATGCAAATCGAAAGAACAAATAACGAAATATTGATTCGATTATCTTTGAGTACAGACTTGATTGGACTACAGCGCATTATGGATTATATAAAGTTCAGAGAAATTGCTTCTAAAAGCAAAGCAACTCAAAATCAAATTGACGAACTATCTTCTGATACTAATAAATCGTGGTGGAGTAAAAATAAAAGTCGCTTCCTGAAATAATGAATCTCGTTGTTGATACGAATATTATTTTTAGTGCGCTATTAAGTCCCAATGGAACTATTAGCGACCTGTTGCTTAATTCCGATAATGTTGATTTCTATTCACCAACATTTGTACTTGAAGAATTAGAAAATCACAAAGAAAAACTAAAGAAGCTTTCTGGCTATTCTGCCAAAGATTTAGAATTTTTAATAAGAATAGTCTTTAAGAAAATTGATTTAATTGATATTGAATCTGTTAAAGAATCGACTTGGGCAAAATCCATAGAACTTACTAAAGAGGTTGATGAATTTGATACTCCTTTTATTGCATTGGCACTTGAGTTAGAAGCTCCTTTATGGACTGGCGACAAGAAACTGATAAAAGGATTAAACCAAAAAGGGATTGATTGGCTTTTGACAACCGATATAATAAGTGAAATAAGAAACGACCAGTAGGGAAACGCTTGCTGACATCAGCTATGAAGGAATAAGGGCAACACACAAACCGAAAGAAACTATTCCAAAACCGCCAAAGCTACATTTTGACTTTAGGAAAAGATAAAGTAAAACCATAGCTTTGACTAACGGCACAGCAACCGAGAGAGCACGCTCCGAAAACCCGTACTCATCATAGCCAGTCTTTAAAACCCATCAAGCAAGACACCTTCTAACAATTTTAACAGCAAAAGCGCCTTCAAATCTTCTCATGCTAAGAATTTGAATTAGTTTCGCAAGTGCAATGTTACTCAATAGAATAGATAAGTATATACTCAAGAATTTCTTGATGACTTTTCTATTTTGAATTTTGGCTTTTACGGTTATTGCTATTGTTATTGACTATACTGAGAAAGTACAAGATTTTGTAAAGCATCAAGTTCCTTCGGGTGAAATATTTCAGTACTTCTGCAATTTTATTCCCCACATTATTGCCTTGCTTTTTCCAATTTTTATTTTTGTATCGGTTATTTTCTTTACCTCCAAAATGGCCAACCGCTCGGAGTTCATTGCCATCTTAGCAACTGGCATGGAATTTAGACGCATGCTACGCCCATACTTTATTGGTTCTGGTATTATATGCCTCGTTTTATTATTCGCCAATCACTATGTTATTCCAGAAGGGAATAAACAACGTCTCGCTTTTGAACGGAGTTATGTGGGCTACCAAGGAACGCGACAGACCCAGAATATTGACATCCGGGTAAGCGATAGTGAATTTGTGAGTATGAGTAGCTACAGTTTAGAGTCTAACAATGGCTACTCATTTGTATATAATAAAATTATTGGGACAGAATTACTTGAAAAGGTAAGTGCTAATCGTTGTACCTACGATTCGGCAAGCAGCACTTGGAAACTCTTTGATGTAAAAAAGCGAACGAATAATAAATTAAAGGAAACATTTGTACGCACACCCGAAAGCTCTATCAAAATGAACTTGGTACCAAGCGAGCTCTATAAAGAGCACGAGGAGCGACAGCATATGACTACACCAGAGTTAATAGCTTATATTAATAAAGAAAAAAGTAAAGGAAGCGAGGGGCTAAATGATTACGAAGTTGAAAAGCACCGTAGGACTTCGGGTCCATTCTCAGCTTTTATATTATCAATCATGGGCGCTTGTATTGCTTACCGCAGAGTGAGAGGAGGCAGCGGCGTGCACTTGGCAGCGGGGCTTATAATAAGCGCTGCTTATATTCTGTTTATGCAGTTCTCTACCACCTTTGCGATCAAAGGCAATCTTCATCCTATGCTGGCCGTATGGATCCCTAATATGTTCTTCTCCATTGTAGCGTTGTGGCTTTACCGCCGTGCATCGTCCTAGCTACTTGAGCAACTTACCCGACTGTACTATTTGAGTACTTCCTTGGCCAATAGTTGCATTTACATGAGCAATATAATATACATAACTTCCATGCGCCAAGTCAGATACATCCAATTGATTATATGCATTATTCAACACGTACTTTTTTACTACTTGACCATTGGTCGAAACGATACTTAGTGCTAGTTTTTCATTTCCTTTTTTAATATAATTTACTTGAAGCCAATCATGCATTAAACTTGGATACACATCACAAACTTTGGATGTATAAATGTGCTTACGAACACCTAGTGGAGCAGTTAAATCTATGTCATCAATAATAATTTCTGTTCCGTCATGTACAACAAATGTGTTAGTAGTATCCACAATGGCTAAGGGATTACCCGATGAAATAATATAACGTACTATCGTAGGCGAAAGCGTAGAACCATTATATACAAATGGCAATTCAATCATAGTAAAATTTGAGATATTACTTCCCAAGGCAGTATCTGCTATAGCTATTATGCTATCCGCTCCATCACCATCATCAATAATAATAGCTTGTATAAACGTTGAGTCGCCACTCACCACATTATTTTTTACATACATGGTAGTGCTTATCGGTCTAAATTTATTGGTGTTCCCTCTTGTTGAGAGATACCTCCATTGGCAATATCTAATATAATGGTGGAGTTGGTTACATCTAACTGATAATCTTTAGGCGGCAAGCCTCCAAGCGCAATCCCATCCTGAAATTTAGTAGCAGCTTTCATAGCAAACTGTCCTGTATGCCCTGGTGTTTCTTTAATCAACTGACTAGTATAAGTGCCAAAAGGATTAGATGGTTTACCATAACCCACAATCAAAGAATCGGTACCACTCCATCCGTTAGGTTCTTCCATTGGGGTGAATAGGATATTATAGTTTGTCCATGTTTCAAAAGGCTCAATGGCTGATTGCGCATAACTATTCATACTTACTGTCAATAGCATGGCAATAAGTAGGTTCAATATTTTATTCATTCTGTATTAATTTAAGTTTTGCAAGCATGCTTTAATCGCATCAAAGTCTGGCAAATCACCAGCACTTTCTAACACCTCAGCATATTGCACTGTACCATCTTTGTCTACAACAAAAGCAGATCGCTTAGCTACTCCCGCCATATCAAAAACAAAGTTCTCGTACAAACAATCATAAGCCTTAGCCGCTTCTTTATTAAAATCAGACAAGAGCGCAAAGTTCAAATCATTTTCTTTCTTAAACTTATCTAGAACAAAAAGGGAGTCTACTGAAATGCCAACCACTTCTGCATTTAAATCATTATAAGTAGCCAATGAATCTCTCATGGAGCAAAGCTCATTCGTACATACGCCTGTAAAAGCTAGTGGGAAAAATAATACCACTACGTTCTTACCAGAGTAGTCGCTCAGTGCTACTTTATTTTTATCCGTATTATGAAGGTTAAAATCAGGTGCTTTTTGTCCAATTTCTATTGCCATATCTAAAATGTTATCTTACCAAATTTAAGGTTTTATCAATTATTGCCAAAATAATACTATCAAGGTAGTGTAAAACCTCTAGGGATACTTGTGCTTATATATTGGTATTATTGTAATAGATCAAAAGCACATATCCTTGACAGAACAAATAATAAAACTAGACACTGTAAATCCTATCGAATTTTTTGGTGTAAATAATAGCAAGTTTAGTATCATAAAAAAACGTTTCCCATTACTGAAAATATTAGCCAGAGGCACTCAAATTAAGCTTTCGGGCAGTGAAAAGAATGTAGAGCATGCCAAGGAAAAAATAGAATTAATACTAAGATATGTAGAGCGCAACGGTCATTTAAGCGAAAACTACCTATCGCAAATCCTCGGAGACGAAGATGGTAATATTGATGAAAATGTAAATGACAAATTAGAAAATAGCATTTTGGCTTTTGGTCCCAATGGAAAAGTTATTAAAGCCAAAACACACAACCAACGATTATTGGTTGGCGCGGCTGAGGATAATGACATCATTTTTGCCATTGGCCCCGCTGGTACGGGTAAAACATATACTGCCGTTGCACTAGCTGTTCGAGCATTAAAAAACAAGATTGTAAAAAAGATTATCCTAACGCGCCCCGCCGTTGAAGCTGGCGAAAGTTTAGGTTTCTTACCCGGGGATTTAAAAGATAAGATTGACCCTTACTTAAGACCATTATATGATGCCTTAGACGATATGATACCAACGGAGAAGTTGAATTACTTTATGACCAACCGTATTATAGAAATTGCTCCCCTAGCCTATATGCGCGGTCGCACATTAGATCATGCCTATATCATACTAGATGAAGCACAGAATGCTACCGACTTGCAGTTAAAAATGTTTTTAACAAGAATTGGGCCTTCGGCAAAAGCAATTATCACAGGAGATATGTCTCAAGTAGATTTACCACGAAACCAACAGTCTGGATTAAAAAAATCGAAACGACTCTTAAAAGATATTAAAGGTATAGCCTTTATTGAGTTAGACGGTAGCGATGTTGTACGTCACCGATTAGTTAGGCAAATAATTAAGGCCTATGATAAGGATGACGCCCAATTAGAAGAGGCCAAAAACAAGCCAAAGCCTAAAAAGACTATAGAGAATAACAATACATCAACAGAAAACAAAGACAAAGCTGCCAAATAATTCATTGGAATAGGGCTATTTTTGCAGCATGCAGAAGATACTATTATTTATGTTGATGACTACTGTTCTTTTTAGTTGTGGTAGTAACGAATTTGCCGACCCAAATATTGTGGCGCAAAACTTTCTTAAAAACTATGTAACTATGAATTATAGTGAAGCGCAGAAATATGCTTCTGCCGAGTTTTTGCCTACACTTGAAACCTACGAAGCAGACAAAGCTTTAATGGATGAGGCCGTAATTAATGAAACAAAAACAGCAGTTGCAGAAATTAAAAGTATCGATGTTCAAGATGCTGAAGGAACAGCAACAGTTACATTTACGAATAGTCAATTACCAGACTTAGTAGACCAATTAGATTTGAAAAAAGTAGAAGACAAATGGTTAGTGAGTAACTTAGAACGCAAGACGGATATCTTAACTGAGGAAAAGTTTTCTGAAGACTTTATTGATGAATTGGAAGAAGATGCTGCTCAACAAGATGAAATCATTCCTGTAGAATAATTAATGGAGCAACGCACCAAACTCTCAATAAACATAAACAAATGGGCGACCCTCCGCAATGCGCGTGGTGGCAACAATCCTGATATATTAAAGGCAGCTAAGGATATTCAAGCCTTTGGAGCCGATGGCATAACGGTACACCCACGACCTGACGAACGCCATATTAGACATGCTGATGTGCGGGAACTTAAATCTCTTATAACAACAGAATTTAATATAGAAGGAAACCCCAGAGAGCAAAAATTTATTGATCTCGTATTAGAAACTAAGCCTACACAAGTAACACTTGTTCCTGATAGTGAAGGCCAATTAACTTCCGACCATGGTTGGGATACCATTAAACATTTTGACTATCTAAAAGAGACTATTGCTTTATTTAAAAAGGCAGGGATTAGAACATCTATATTTCTAGACCCTAACCCAACTTTAGTACAAAGTGCCAAAGACACAGGAACCGATCGCATAGAACTTTATACAGAGAGTTATGCTCAACATTATAAAAAAGATAAAGCAGCAGCCATACAATCATTTATAGATACTGCAGTAGAAGCCAACAAATTAGAGCTCGGTTTAAACGCAGGCCATGATTTAGATTTAGAAAATCTTCAATACTTCTCTGCCAACATTCCGCAATTAGCAGAAGTGTCTATTGGACATGCGTTGATTTGCGATGCTATTTATTTAGGCTTAGAAAATACGGTGCAGCTTTATAAGCGTGCTTTGAATGAGTATTGGGATTAGCTTTTTTTATATATCCAGCTTTACTTTTTAGCGTCTGTATTATCTTTTGCATAAAGCTTGGTTGTTTTTCTAACTGGTAATAGTTATCAGACATTCTATTAGAAATATTATTACCGCATATTTTCAACCTTAATGTATCTGACTTTCTAAAAAGACGTATCACATATTTGTCCGCACATTTCAACATGCCAACAGGTTTTAATTTATCAAAATTGTTTAGGAATTGTACTTTCTCGACGGATGAAAAATTGTACGAATTCCTCACTCCTCCTAACATTGGATGAGAGATTTCAAAGATATCTACTTTTATTATTTCGTCATTAGTAAAATCAACTCCAAGTATTTCAACTCTATTATTTGACATTTCAGTTGAAGTATTGCAGGAAGCCATGTAGAAGAAAAGCAATAGTAAGTATGGATACTTATATTTAAAACTCAACCTTAAACATTCAACCTTAAACATTATCAATAACTATTAGCATACTTATCACTCCAGTTAATCTTACGTCCATTTTTCCCCAATCCAAAGAATTTATTCATTTGAAAGTTAAAACCAATTTGATTAAATGCACCTGCTAAGTGGTAATGGGAACGTGCAAAGTGTATTGTAAATTTATTTAAATACAAACCAGCTCCATACGAGAATCCTGATATCCCTTTAACCTCGGCCAACGCCAGTTCAGAACGGCGCAAGTGATTGTAGCCTACACTTATTTCTAAGCGCTTACCCAAGTTCATATCCAAGGCAAATACAAAGTGACGAAACAGCTTATCAGCAAAATAGCTTTTCTCTTCTGTAGTCGTTGTTGTATCTGATATGATTAAGATGTTGTCTTGTCTATCGGCCGGATTATCATATCGGATATCCCATTGATACAAATGGTGTGCTAAGACCGAAATAGCAAAAGGTGCTTTATTGAATTTTTTCATAACCCCTATTTGCACATCCAATGGCAGTGGTTGTGCATCAGCCCCTGCCGTATATTTATCTAATTGGTAACCCGCATTTTTTACCGCAAGACCAGCATATAATTGTTTAACCGTATCGGCATAAGCAATACCTACATCCATTAACAAAGCAAAAGAACCTTCACCAATCAATTGCGAGTTAGCCATCTTAACACTTGCACCGTAACGCCATTTTTCTAAATAAGAACGCGAGGCCGTAAGCGTAATGGCATAATCAACAGCCTGCGCTTCGCCTACAACTTGCCCTAAAGTATTGGTGCGTGTAAAGTCGCCGTAATTCAAATATTGTATCCCTAATCCAAAAGTAGTATTTAACTTCTTGACATGATGCGCGTAGTACATATTAGTAACCCTTGTACCTGCATAATATAGGTTGTAATTCAAGCCTAAGTTAGTATGAAACCGTGGACGTAATAGCGCCGGATTGGCCGTAGACATCATAACATCCTTAGCAGGATTAATCACACTCAAACCACCCAATGCACTAATATGAGGACTGTTAGATAATCGTAAAAATTCAAATGCGCGCTCACCGCCTCGCACTTGCGCCATAGCAGTGGTACTGGCTAAAAAAAGTGTAATAAATAATAATTGTCTAAGTCGCATGGACTGTTCTTTAACGTAAATTTAGTTGAAATATTATTACCAACCTTAGATTTAAAAATATCTTGAACATTCCTTGACAAAGCATAAAAAGAATAGAATTATTTATGGTGCAATCGTACTTGTATTGCTCATCATTTGCATTCGTGTAGTCAGCACCATTTTCGGTATTCCTGTCTATACGTATCCAGGATTTGGCATTGGTATACCGCCAGGTTACAATTCTATTGGGATAGATGTATCGCACTATCAAAGCAAAATTAATTGGGAACAAGTAAAGGATATGCGCGACTTAGGTATGAGGATTCAATTCGTATTTATAAAAGCAACACAAGGTACTTACCAGACTGATGGACAGTTTAACCGAAATTGGCGAGAAGCCAAAAAGTATAATATACAGCGTGGCGCCTATTTGTTTTTTGACCCGCGACAAAACGGACGCGCCCAAGCTAATCACTTTATTAAAAAAGTAAAACTACAGTCAGGTGACTTTGCCCCTGTAGTCGATGTCGAAGATTTATATGGCATGAGCAAAGCAAATTGCCGCAAAGAAGCATTGGCCTGTATCAAACGCTTGCAACAGCATTATGGCGTTAAACCAATCATCTATTCTTACACTAACTTTTATAAGAATAACCTAGGTAGTGCATTTGATCAATATCCCTTATGGATTGCTCATTACAAATCATTTGGCAAGCCGCGTATTACGCGCGACTGGGCAGTATGGCAGCATAGTGATAAGGGCCGTGTGAATGGGATTGGAGGCGCGGTGGACTTCAATGTATTTGGCGGCAACCATGCTGACTGGAAGGCATTGCAGCTACAATAGCTGTATATATTGAACATTAGATACTAATTCGTTTTTAGCATATGCTTTCCATCAAAAAAATTATATTTGCGCACTATGTTGCTTTACGCATTACCTTTCTTAAGTGCTTTTATTGGTTGGATTACTAACTTCTTAGCGATTAAAATGCTCTTTAATCCGCGTGAGGAAAAAAGTATTTTGGGTCTAAAAATCCAAGGTATTTTTCCAAAACGTCAGAAACAGTTTGCTGAGAAGTTGGGGCTCTTAGTTGCTGAAGAATTGCTTTCTCTAGATGACATTCAAGAAAAAATAAGTTCTGAAAGCAACCAAGAAATAATGTTGGCCACAGTCAACGAAAAAATGGATCACTTCTTAGATGTAAAACTCAAAGAACAAATACCCATGATGGCCATGCTGTTAGGGAAAGACACCAAGACCAAAATTAAAGCAACACTAGTTCAAGAATTTAGAGAAGCCTTGCCTGAGATATTAAAAAAGGTCAATGAGAACATACAAAAGGACTTAGACGTGCAACAATTAGTAACGGATAAGGTTGCTAACTTTTCTGTAGAAAAATTGGAAGACATCCTTTACGCTATTATGCAAAAAGAATTTCGCTTTATAGAAATACTTGGTGCCGTTCTAGGTTTTATTATCGGTTGTTTTCAAGTACTGCTTATTAAGTTAGGCGTAAGCTAGGCGCATTCTTTTATCTTCATGTTTTTTATTCACATCTTCTGTTAAGAGCTAGGATATCCACAGCATTATTTTTTTATTTTTCCTACCTTAATTTTTTGAAACAGCTTAGCCTCTTTTTCTAGTGGCCTATATCTAAGCGTATTCAACAATAATAAATCATACACTTTCAAGATAGTCCTTGGCTATTTTTTTTGATTGAAATTGATGTAACATAAATCAGTTACGTACTCATGCAACACATTTGTTATGGGCTTAGTAACGCAACTTATAAGAGATGAATAGAAATATATTACACATGGACTTAGACACTTTTTTTGTATCGGTAGAGCGATTAGAAGATAGTAGGCTTAATAATAAAGCCGTATTGGTGGGCGGCACAGGCAGCCGCGGTGTAGTATCAGCCGCGAGTTATGAAGCACGCAAGTATGGCGCACACTCAGGTATGCCTATGCGTATGGCGCAGCAACTTTGTCCCGAAGCCATAGTGATTAGGGGCAATGCAAGTACTTACGGTAAGTACTCCAAGCTAGTAACAGATATATTAAAAG
>CALIIL010000121.1 GCA_938017685.1 uncultured Chitinophagaceae bacterium | reverse complement strand
TGATTTTCTTAGCCGGTGCTTGAGCATCCTGCCCATCCCTTGTTTTGGCTTGCTCGCTAGGCTTGTTCTCGCTATTGCTTGCTGTGTCCATGGTTGGCCTTGTGTTTAATTGCGTTGCTTATCAAAATTACGTTATGTATTTTTATTTGTGCCCTTGTTGGCTATTTTGCCGTAGCGCAAGAAGCTTGGCTAGGGCTTGCGCGTTATTCTTGCGCTAGGAGGATTTTTACATTATCTAATGTTTGATATTAAACATCATTCTTTCACTAGATTGATTTGAGGTTTACAAGACATACCTCGTTCCGGGGAAGGCATCTATTAAGGCTTGCTGTACCTCTGAATAATTCTTAAAAACCTGCATCCATATAGACCAAAATCCTTGCAGTTTTACAATAGTCACTATACTTCCTAATAAAGCATTTCTAGTAGCTACGTCTGCTTTATCATATTTATTGAGGTGGTCACTAGCTTCTATCCAAGCTTCTTTTCTGTCATAAAATCGCATATCACTTGCCTTCTGCCAATCTCTTGTACCCCCTTTGGGTGGCACCTTATCTAAGCCTACTAAGTCAATCATTTTTTGTATTCTATCCCGTATTATTACATTGGTTACACTTGGCTGTATACTTACTATGCCACTACCATCATAGGCAAACTGCTCATATGTATTGTCAACTTGTGGCCAAACGTACTCGCCTAATATAATTGGATCAGCTCCTTTGGTAGAGTTGCAGTTCGTACAGCCTAATAAGAAGTTTGTCCATTCTCTTTCCAAATGAGGATTAAGATCTTTGGACTCAATATGTTCTACAGCTAAGTTTGAATTGACATGCCTTTCACAATATGAGCAATACCTGCCAATATTATTAAATAAATATCTCCTTGCGTGAGCATACTCTGCAAATACAATTTCGTTTCCTTGTGCATCTTTAGGCTTTGGCCCTCTAGTTATTGGTCTCATTAACTACTTCCTAGTTTTGATATTTTTTCTAACTCCAATTTTGCCTTGAATAAAGGATCCGTTGTATTCGCAATTAATTCATCCAACTCATCCAATTTTACAGAAAGATTACTTGACAGGTTTTGCTTATTTTCTATTGCCTTACTTAATTCAATAATATATTCAGCGGCTAATTTCTCTTTGTTATCAAACTCAATACTTTTCTCACTTTCTACTCCCATGTACAACGCATTGTCTATAAGATTTCTTTCACTAGGGTTTTCCGCCATCTCTCTCCCGTCCAAGTTTATAAGTTCATTATGCGCTAATGATTGTACAATAAAAGGAGAATGAGTTGTTGCAATAAATTGAATATTAGGGAAAGCACGTTTTAAGTCAGCTACTATTCTTTTTTGCCAAGTTGGGTGCAAATGCATATCTATTTCATCAATAAGTACAATACCTTTTGTTAACGCTACAGCATCTTCGCCTAAATGCGAATTTAACTTTATTGCGCGATATGCAATATCTGCCGCCAATCTTACCATAGAACGATAACCATCACTAAGATCAGCAAGTGGCAACCATTTTCCATCATTCGTTTGACCCAACAAATCATCAAGGCCCCAGTGAAATTTTATATCATGCCAATCAGGTACTACAGTAGTTATCGCTTTTGTAAAAGCGTAATACAGTGTTTTATCTTCATTAAATTTAAGCGCCCTATCTTCAAAGGTTTTGAACCAAGAAATAAATTTTTGTCGAATAGAACGAGGATCTAGACAGGCGTAATACCCATCAAATCTAGAGCCTATTTTTCCGTAACTTTTTTTTGCATAAATATTGCCAGCCAATCTTGCAGTAGAGTGATAAGCAAATAGAGGAAGATCAATTGGCTCTTTGATATTTTCTGCCCAATATTTACCTAGTTTTTTCAAGTTACTTGATCTAGAATAACTAAGACTTTTTGCAGTTAAGCTTTGATCTCTATCCAATGTATATTCTTTGTCATTATGAATTAATTGCCCTTTTAGCCATACATGAGAATATTCTATACTTTCACTTGTTATATTTTCTTTTCGAATTTCTTTTTGCAATAACGGTCTAGCTTTATTGGAATTAATCCCAAAAGATGCTCCTGTACCTTGCAATAATGTACCTATTCCAATTGATATTGCATCTAATACTGAGGTTTTTCCACTACCATTATCTCCGATTAAAACAGTAAAAGTGGAGTCAAAATCTAAGGATTTCTTTCTAATACCTTTGAAATTTTGTATCTCAATATTTTTTAAATACATAGAACAAAGTTAAACAGTTTCAGTCTTAAATATATAGAAAAAATACATTACCTTTTTTACTACCCCAAATAACCACCCTCACTCCAAGCGCTCCACAATCCAGCCACTATTATCTAGGAGTGTACTTAATTAAATTCTTTGTTGGTTTTCTTCTGTATCTCGTTACAAAAGCGTTGGGGTGTGGAGCTCCGCCAGGTAAAATCTGTGCGCGCTATTTCTATCGCTTCATGCGGTTGCAGGGCTTCAATGGCTATGCGCACTTTGTGTTTTTTACTGCTTGGGCGGCAGGCTTTCTTGGCTAGTTCTTCGGCGGTGAGTTTCTTAATCATAGGGTGTTGGTTTATTGGTTTTTACTTCATGAGATACTTTATGGTCTTTCCATAAAAGCATTACTTATTTTTATACTGACTAAGACGGTTCTAATAAGCCTAAAGGTTGGTCTAAAGGTGTTAATACTTGTTCTATTGTTCTTATGCCTTGTTCTAACGTTCTTTAGTGTTGTCCTATCGTTCTCTATCCTTGTCCTATCGTTCTTATGTGTTGTTCTAACGTTCTTTGGTGTTGTTCTAAAGGAAGTTTAGCGTTCGCTAATCCTTTGGTAATCCTTTTTATGCCTACGTTAGAGGCGTCTTAAATTATGTATTAACAATCGTTAATGGCTTTAGGCTCGGCTTTATTTATGCTTATGCTTTCTAATTTAATGTCTCACCAAAAAACAAATGAAACATGACAAAAGAAATTATCAGAACTTACACCCTCGAGGACGAAGCCATGATTGTGCGTGCCCAAATAATACATGACCACTTGGTCACGGACTTGGCAGCCTTTACCGCTAAGTTTCCTTTTATTGATGGAACCACCACCACGGCACTGCAAGCAAGCATAGATGCTGCCGAAGCGCTCCCGCTCGATAATCAAGTGGTAAGCAATCTTAAAGTACTAACCGAAGACGTCAATGCGCAAATGATACTTGGGCGTAAGGCGCTGAGCAACCTTAATATATACGCCAAGCTAACCTATCCAAAAGAGGAAGCACGCCAGCGTGTATTTGGTCAAGCCCATTGGAAGGCGGCTTATAGCGACCAGGAAAAAATGATGAATGCCCTAGAGCAAGCGCACTCGCTAGCAAGCAGCGCGCCTTACGATACCTTTAGTTTCGTATTCAGTAAATTTATAACTTAATCAACAACATAAAGAGTAGTGGCTAATTAGTAAGCGATGCAAGGTTCAATACCTATCCCCCGATTAAATCCACTACTCTTTTGATTACACAATGCTCCAG
>CALIIL010000120.1 GCA_938017685.1 uncultured Chitinophagaceae bacterium | reverse complement strand
CACAAATCATTAGGAGACAAAAGCCCTCGAGAATTTTTCCTCAGAAAAAGTATCAAATTAAAATTTGACACTTTTTCCGAGGCTAGCAATCCAATTTTGTCGAATTTAGCACTGTCCTAATTTGGGGAAGGCTACACCATCGTAACTCATTGAATAACTTGTATCTCCTTGGCCTTCTAATGAGGTAGCATCTGTGCATATTCTTTGTGAAGCTGCATTAAAACAACCAGAACTTTCCCAAGCTTTATCTGCTTCTGCTTTGCTAAACCCACCGTTAATTTGATGTAAGTATTTTTGTTCTATATTATACTTACCAATAAAATTATTAAATTTTGTTTTTTTCATAAACATTCAGCTTTTTACCCGCAAGCTAATCGGTTTTTATTTTTGACCTCCTCACCTTGTATAAAAATACAAAGTTCGTCCCACCAATTACAAATTGTATGTAATAAGTGGTGTGTAATACTGTTCCATGCCATAGCCGTGTTATGGGTGCGATGTTTTTCGTTGAGGGCTCCGCCATATATTATTATTAGGTCTGTCGAGCTGCGATTGCTTTCATAAGGCACGCTTATCGTGGGCAGTATTACTTAGTAATAGTGGTTCGTCGAAAAACCAAGGAAACAAGTAATACAAAACGCCCACGATATCCGTGAGCATTTAGCATTGAACTTGACTGTTTCCTTATTGAAATTTTCGACGATTTCTATTACAGTTCATTGTTCAGCTAAACGCTGATATATTTTTAATCAATTACGAATTTTTAAATTACGAACTACGTATCTTAAAAAAATGAATTGAAATTAATATTTTATATAAAAGAGCAGTTGTTGCTTAGCAACTATTCAATAACGAATATAAGGTAATTTTATTATGCGAGACAAGTATATTTTTGAGATTAACAATAATGACAATGAGCGCATGGTTAAATCTTTCATCTTAAAAGTTTAAAACTCTGCTTCCAAAACTGCGCAATAAAAGGAAAGCTCTCCGGATTATCCTCAATCATTTTTTACTTCAGCTTTTATAGCTGCTTTTTCTGCCTCTACTTGTTCTGCTGTTTTTACTTCTTCCATTTTTCTATTTTGAATTACGAAGGCCGATTAACGAATGCTGATTTTTGATTTGCCGACTTCAAAAATCCTTAATCGTTGTTCGTAGATCTTAATTCAATGAACCGCTTCCCAAAACTTTACATACTATTAATAGACCTTCTTTGCTTAGTTTTATACTTTCGTAACAATTAGGTGAAGCAAACACTCAAAAACTTATCCGACTTAGAACTCCTACAACTTTACAAGGCTAAAGATGATAAGGAAGCTATAGGCATCCTCTTTGAGCGCTACTATCATTTAGTGCTTGGTGTAGGCATGAAATATTTAAAAGACAGCGGTCTAGCCAAGGATATGAGCATGCGCGTATTCGAAAAGTTAATCGTAGATGTTAAGCGGCATACTATTGAATACTTTAAGAGTTGGCTGTATCGAGTAGCGACGAACGAATGTCTCATGGAATTGCGTAAAAACAAAAAAATAACCAAATCTACAGACGATATTATACTCTCTAATATGGAAAGCGAGGACAACTTGCATCAAAGAGAGGAAAAGGAGGAATTGCTGTCTGATATGGAGCACCAATTAGAGTTATTGCCCGAAGAGCAAAAGAAGTGCATCAAGCTTTTTTACCTAGAAAGGAAAAGCTATAATGACATTTGTGCCCTTACAGGCTTTACCTTTATGCAAGTAAAAAGCTTTATACAAAACGGAAAACGAAAACTGAAACAAAAACTAATGACCAATATTGAGTAATTTAAACGACATATTATCCCATAGTGCATGCCTGTCACAAGGACAGTTACTTCAGTATTTAAATAATACATTGGAGCAAGAAGAGATGCGCATTGTAGAAGAGCATGTTGGCGACTGTATGTTTTGTAGTGATGCATTTGATGGCTTATCAACACTAACCCAAACAGAAATTACTGCATTATTAAGCGAGATTAAATCTAATACTGAATCAAAAATTGATGAACATCTTAGCGCATTACAAGAAGAAGATGAACGCAAACTTATTGCTACCCAAGGTGGCAAGGGCCGCAAAAGCTGGGTAGCTGCAGCAGGAATATTACTATTAATGTTTGGTGGTGGGGCTGCACTATTTTCTTACTTCAACGATCATCATCAGCAAGAAATACAGCTGGCACAAAATAATAAAAAAGCACAACCAATAAGCCAAGAGAAAGCAACCATTAAAGAAGGTTCAAAAGAATTAAATACAATTAGTATGGACCAGCCAGACTTATCTGAGATGGAGGCCGAAGAAATTGTAGCTACAAATGATAGTAAAGAGTATAAAAAAAGCACCCAACCACCTCTTGTTGAAAAAGTAACAGAAGATAATAAAGCATTGCCAGCACAAGCGCCACGCCTTCTTGAAAAAAGAAGAGATGTAAGTGCACCAATGGCCAAAAACACAACAGTAGGCTCAAGCCTTGGACAAGATTTAGATCAAAAAGAAAAAGCTGTTCAAAAAAAGAGAAAACAAGAAGTTGTAGCTAAAGTAGACGATCAAGCTGCCAAAGATTTCTCAAGTATGAATACAGCTACCATGCCTAAATACCAGGGCAAGCTAAAAACAACACCACAACAGAACAACATTTATATAGATAAACAAGCTGGTGATAAAGAGAACAACACACGCTCATTGGCCGAAATAACACAAGAAGGACAAAGCGCTTATGGTAAAAAACAAAGCACACTGACCAACTATCAGCAAGGATATGCTTTGTACCAACAAGCTGAGTATAATAAAAGTATACGTTACTTCAAGAAAGCATTGCGTAAAAAGAATGTAAATAATCCTGCAGAAATAAAATATTATTTAGCCCTTGCCTTGCAAAAAATAGGGAAAGAAAAAGAAGCAGATGATTTACTAGCTGAGCTAGAAAAAGGGACACAATTTAAGGAGTCTGCAAGACGAGCACGTCGTTCTAATAGCAGATAATTTAAATAAAAGTAGATCTATTTTTTACGCTCCAAAAAACATATACAGTAACGCAAGCACAATAACGGTTACAATACCAATGGTAAGAATAGCAATCGTTTTTTTCTGTGCTTTCTGAATAGTTTCCATTTCAGACATATCACCCAAGCGATTAATAGTATGTTCTAATTTAGTAAAAGCAGTTGTACCCTTTATGATAAAATCGTAAGCACCATTGGCCATACTCTTAGTTGCAACTTCCAAGCTATCTTCTCCTGAAAACATGAACACTTTAGAATTAGGTGATACCTTACGGATATCTTTTAATACTTCAATACCATCTTTGGCATGCGCATTTTGAGAGTTTAAGTGAAAGTCTAAAACAATAATTTCAGGCTCTAATTCTTGAATGTCTTTCATGGCACTTTCACCATCACCGAAAGTTCTTAAATCAAAAACATAGCGGTCAGCAATATAATCCTTGATCATTTCCGTTTGTATTGGATCATCATCAATAATGAATAATCGTCTTGCATGTGTTTCGATTGAGCTTTCCATTGACATAAGGTATAATTTTATCTAACAAAAGTAATTATCATAGCATGAAAAGCAATTAAAATCATGACTTCATTTCCTTGAGAAAATGATAGCCTTTAGGCACAAATCCTTGCGCTTTATAGAATGCATGTGCTGCTTCGTTTTCAAGATAAGCGTCCAACATCATCATCTTACAACCCAACGATTGTGCAATATTTTCAATAAAGCTCACAAATGCTGCCCCCAAACCTTGTCCGCGATAAGTCGGGTCAATGATAAAATTATCTATTTCAAGATACTTACCCGTATAAAATTTTGTAGTTACCCAGCAGCCACAAACACCGGCTAAGAGATCATTTACATAAACCGCGTAAAGCTTGTAATTATCATCGACATGCATCGCATGAGCATAATCCATGTAATTTTTCTTCGTTAAATCTTTATTTAATAAAGAGATTAACGGATAAATAGATTGATAATCTGAAAGTGAAGTATATAAGCTAAAGTCAATATTAGAACTCATAGAAGTTCTCAAAACGTTCGTAACGATCTTCTTCCGTTAAGCTAAAGATGAAGCCTGTTTGAACACCAACAGTTTTATTGCGTGTAGTTGTAAACTGCGGATTGATATCGTAAGCACCAATGTCGTAAAAAGCATTTACAAAAAAACCTTTTTTCAACTCAATACCTGCTCTAACTTTTACACCCGCATCCCAAGCTCTTATTTGATCCGCGTTAAAGTCACCACCTACGCGTAAGCTACCGGCTGATACATTTACATTATTCTGATCTAACGAATATGAACTGAACATTAATTTAGAAATATAACCTCCCGCTCCCGCAACTAGGTAACCCCATTTTACATCCTTCTTAGCGACCAATGAAATAGGCATAGAAATATAGCCCAATCGAGATTGGAAGTTTTCAGTAACAATAGACTCTTCCAAATCGTACTGACCACCTTTAAATGTATAGATAAGCTCCGGCTGTAAGCTCAAGTAATCTGTAATTACTAAATCGCCAATAGCGCCGATGCTGTAACCAAACTGACTAGAAAATATATTTTCAAAACGATAAGAGTTAGACTTGTGTATCTGGCGATTAAAGTTAAAACCTACTGTTGGTCCTAAGCGAAACTGAGCGCTGGCCGACAATCCAAATGCAAAAATGCAAATTATAAGAAGAGTACGTTTTAACATGGGTCTAATTTGAAGGCAAAATAATACAAAAAAAATAGACTAAAAAACTTTTCTCAGGCATAAGCTCGTCTTGAAGGATATTAATTTATATACATTTGTCAAAAAATAGGTCGTGAGTACAGAACTAAAAAAGAAAGATTTTAAGAAAATAACCACTTTAGCTCTTCTAGCCATGAAGCAACGAGGTGAGAAAATATCCATGCTTACAGCCTATGATTACTCCATGGCGCGCATATTAGACGAAGCGGGCATTGATGTGCTCCTTGTTGGAGATAGCGCATCAAATGTAATGGCAGGGCACGAAACAACGCTGCCCATAACCTTAGATCAAATGATATACCATGCTCAATCGGTAGTAAAAGCCATTGAGCGATGCTTGGTTGTAGTAGACTTACCTTTTGGTTCATATCAAGGTAACTCGCGTGAAGCTTTGTCCAGTGCTATTCGTATTATGAAAGAATCTGGCGCGCACTGTGTGAAGCTAGAAGGTGGTGAAGAAATATTAGAAAGTGTAAAGCGTATAATATCATCTGGCATCCCAGTGATGGGTCATTTGGGGCTTACACCACAAAGTATTTATCAATTTGGAACTTACACAGTTAGAGCCAAAGAAAAAGAAGAAGCTGATGCTTTATTACGTAATGCTAAGATTTTGGAAGAAGCTGGTTGCTTTGCGATTGTTTTAGAGAAAATTCCCGCAGCTCTCGCTACCAAAGTAGCCAAAGAAGTATCAATACCTATTATTGGTATTGGCGCGGGCAGTGGTGTGGATGGTCAGGTATTGGTTGTACATGATATGCTTGGGATTACAAAAGATTTTTCACCGCGCTTCTTACGTCGCTACCTAGATCTTTATGCCGAAATTAAGAAGGCCACGGAAAGTTATATTTCGGATGTAAAAAGCAATGACTTCCCAAATGAGAATGAGCAATACTAGTATTCTGGAAAGAATATAGTAGAGCAAAAAATGATCCCAACGAGTAGAATAATAAAATCTTTATTCGCAAAGAATTCTTTAAAGTCCATAATCACACCGCCATGGTAAAAAAATAAAAAATACAAGGCGTAAATGATTAAAAGAACCCCAATTATAAACACTATTTTCTGCGTTTTACTCATGTAAATGTCTGATTGAGCAATATTAGACTATTTTCAAATTAAATACTTACGCCATATTGGAATTAAGTACTCAATTAATTCTCTTAAATTTGCAATAGCTATTTATAACAATAGAAAAAATGTCGAACCTAAATAAAATAAAAGATATTATTGAGCAATCAATAAAAGCCAAACAGTCCATTCTTGCCAATAATACTTTTGTTGCTGCCATAAATAAATGTGCTGATGAAATAAGCAAATCATTTACCAATGGTAACAAATTACTTCTTTGTGGAAATGGTGGTAGTGCAGCCGATGCGCAACATATAGCTGCTGAGTTTAGTGGTCGCTTTTATAAGGATCGAAAAGCTCTACCTGCCGAAGCATTGCATGTAAATACGTCTTACTTGACCTCAGTGGGTAATGACTATGGTTTTGATGTTGTATATAGCCGCATGATTGAAGGAATAGGAAATGCAGGCGACGTTCTAATTGCTATATCAACTAGTGGCAATTCTGATAATATTGTTAAGGCAATGCAAGCCGCCAAAGAAAAAGGCATGACATGTATTGCTCTAACTGGAGAGAGCGGTGGCTCACTTTTACATCTGGCCGACATTACACTAAATGTACCATCAACAGAGACGCCTCGTATTCAAGAAGCACATATTTTAATAGGACATATCATTTGCCAATTGGTTGAAGAAAAATTATTCTAATGCATAAAGATTGTATCATTCTCGCACAGCAAAAAGATGAGAACGGCCAAGTTATTTGCCTCAATAAATTGCATGACAAAACATTCTTAACCTACCTCGCCGCACAATTAAAACGATACCATATTTGCAAAGTAGTTTTTGCCGTTGAGCAAGGCAATACCGCTATCAAAGATTATATATTTTCACATCGAGATGATTTTGACTTTGCCTTTGATTTCTCAGAGACTACGATTGAATCTGGAACAGGTGCTGCCATTTTAAACGCATTACAATACAGCGATACAACCGATGTACTTATTGTTGATAGCACAAAATTCATGGACGTCAATTTGGATGACTTAATTGCCACGCAGCAGACTAAAGTAGGCGATGTAAGCATTGCATTAAAATATTTACAAGATGCCGAAAAATATGAGCAGTTTCATTTAAATGAAAAAAATCAAATTGCTAGTATCGCAGCAGGGACTAAAAAAGATGGCTTGATTGATGGTGGTGTATATTGCATTTTCAGACCTTCTTTTTTAAATATAAACTTTCCTAGAAAATTCTCATTCATCGAGGACTTTGTGAAAAAACAATTGGCAGAACGAGATATGTTTGGCTTGATATGCGAAAGTGACTTTTACGATTTAGAGAAGAAAGAGCATATTGAAAAAGCAAATATCGATTGGAAAGAAAAAACAAATAATAATGCTACAGATTAATAAAGATTGGACCTTATTCTTAGATAGAGATGGCGTAATAAACGTAGAGCGAAACAATGATTATGTATACGAACCAGAGCAGTTTCATTTTTACGAAGGAGTGCTAGATACATTACAAAAGTGTGCGCAAATATTTAGTAAAATAGTCATTGTAACAAACCAACGAGGCGTTGGTCGAGGCTTAATGACCGAAAGACAATTGGCCGATGTGCACCACCATATGCACATGCAAATAAAAAATGCAGGCGGTCGCATTGATAAAATATACTACGCTACAGATATTGACAATAGTGCAGTTAACAGAAAGCCCAATACCGGCATGGCGGACCAAGCCATAAAAGATTATCCAACAATCAATTTTGAGCAATCTATCATGATTGGTAATAACCTCTCGGATATGGAATTTGGCAAGCGAAAAAACATGCGCACCGTATTTGTAAGAACAACTAAAGATTATAAAGATAATGATCCATTAATTGATTATTCAATTCCTGCCTTATCTTACTTCCTTACTTTGTTAGAAGCTGTATAATTAACGAACCTATAAACACAATGACTTGCTTTGCTGCTTATTTTCGTAAGTATGCAAAAAGTATTATTTATTCTACTCGTTTTTATTTCAACCTCTGCTTTTGGTCAAAACGGATATGCCTGTTTTAACCAAAGCGAACAAAAAGCCAATTGGAAATTTCTTGGTCCAATGAACCCAGATGATAAATTAGCAGACCAACACTTTGGGGTGATAATATGTATGAGCATAAACCCTAAGGATAGCAATGAAATATATGCTGGCGCCATGAGTAGCGGCTTGTTCCATACCACAAATAGAGGTAAATCTTGGCAATGCTTAACTGATGATGTGGACCTACCCATCATTGGCGTAAAGGATATAATGGTCAACTATGCTAAAAGCCCGCATGAAATAATGATTACAACAGGTGACGGCAATGAATTATTTAGCGCTCCCACTTTTGGCATATTCTCTTCAGTGAACGGAGGAAAAACTTGGACAAGAAAACTAAACAAGCCAGGCCTTATTTTCACCCCACTTATCTTAGAGTTTTTAGAAACAAAGGATATGATTATTGGTCGTGGCTTAAGCTGTTTTTATACGAGCAAAAACAAAGGAGCGACTTGGCAACCCTTAATTGATGAAAAGAGAAAAATTGGAGGCGTTGAATTAAAAGAAAGAAATATCTACAGCGCCTATTTTGATCAGGCTAATGATAAATTGTATTTCTCGACCTCTCAAAAATATATTTCTACTGGAGTGGAGCATGCACAATTGTATTGCTATGATTTTAGCACAACAGAAATTATTAATCTAACACCGCTCTTAAAAAAATCTTATGACAACCCGCCTGGCAAAAACGATAAGATTGCCATTCAACTTTTTAAGAAAAATGATAAAGAATTAAATATTGCCGCCAACTTTTTTAAAGCAGAAGAAATGGTGATTTATACTTTTAACCTAAAGCAACAAAAAATTACTGATTTTGAAGTGCCTAATAACAGACTAGGAGCCGAAGATTTAAAATGGTTCAGAGGTTTTGTGCGCAATAATAAAAATGATCAAGTCATTTATCTTGGCGGACGCACACTTTTAAAATCTACAAATGGTGGTCAAGATTTTAAAAACTTATATCACTATAGTTATGGCAGAAACAATGTGCCGCATGCCGATGTGCGCTTTATAAAAATCACAAAACATTCTGAAGATGGTGAAAGCGATCACATCTATCTAGGCACCGACGGCGGCATTTCATTTTCAACCGATGGAGGTAAGAGTTTTAGAAATTTAAACGGACGCTCATTGCCTGTAACTCAGTTTTACGGTGTTGGCTCCTCCCCTTTTTCTGGGATCATTTCTGGTGGCACGCAGGATAATTCAATCTTTACCTATTTGCCTAAAACAAAACAATGGCTCCAATCGCGCCGAGGTGATGGCTATGACGTAGCCTATACCAAATACAAACCCGGCTTAGCTTACGGTCAGTATAATGCCCGCTTATTAATGCTTACACATACGGATAAAGTGCCTTTTGATAATTCTGCCAAGTTTGGAACATCAGAAGCTTCTTCTAATTGTAAAACATTGCTTTCGCACAAGAATGGCAACTTATACTTTGCCGATAGAAATTTAAACGTATTGGTTAAAGGAAGCAAGAAGTGGCAAAAATATCCCATGCCACTTCAACATGAGGCTATTGCTTTTGATGTGAGTGAAACTGACCCCAACATTATTTTTTCATCGGGTAAATGGGGCGACCTGATTAAATCAACAGATGGTGGAAAGTCATGGACCAATTTAAATAAAAAACTTATTGTTGATGGGCTTGGCTTCCATGAGATGCTCTTTAGAAGTATATGTATTTCTCCTTACGACCCAAATAGAATATGGATAGGCTTTGGCATGTTTGGTGCTTATCGAGACTTTTGCAAAGAGACCTACCAAGTGCTTACTTCAAAAGATGGTGGCGCCACTTGGCAGAACGATTCGCAAGGTTTACCCATATTTGTTGTGCAGGATTTGAAATTCTTCAAAGGAACCTACAATGCATTATTCATGGCTTGTGCTCAAGGTGTGTATTATAAAAAAGGCGATGGTTATAAGTGGGAACGCTTTTCTGACAATCTACCTCAATGTTTAATTAGTGAATTAAATATCAATTACTGCCGCGGAAAATTAATCGCCAGCACATTTGGAAGAGGTCTATGGGAAACAGACCTCCCGAAAGTAAAACATAAGAATGCTGAGATTATTAGAAAAAAGAAAGTGCTAAGCGCTCCTAAGGGAGAAGCACTGTTCATGGATAGAGATATAATTCTTAAGAAAAGAGCAGCATTGGTTATTGACTGTCCGGTGCATATGCCCAAAGGCAGTAGAATTCTTGTGAAAAATAAAAAACAAGTAATTGTAACCGAGAATGGTAAACTCTTGAATGAATGTGGAGAAAAATGGGAAGGCATTACCACGAAACAACCTGATAATCAACGCCTTAGCGGTTTTTAACATTAATGAGCATGTAGGACTTTTTATAGAGCAAAATTAGTATCTTCGCACGCTAAAAATACGCGTTAACTAATAACACAAACACATGAAGTTAAAAGGTTTAGTATGGTTTTTCACCATAGCATTGATATCGATTTCTCTTTATCAACTTTCATTTACGCTCGTAACGAGCAACTTTGAGAATAAGATTACAGCAAAAGCTGCCAAACTGGTCACAGAACAGAACCCTGAATTAGCCGGAGAAGCCAATAAGGATGCACGAGCATTTATCGTAAAAGACAAAGCTCGTTTTATGTTAGACAGCTTATCTGACAAAGAAATTTATCCTTTACTAGGAACTACTTATCAGGACTGTAAGTCACAACAGTTAAATCTAGGTTTGGATTTACAAGGTGGGATGAACGTAGTTCTTGAAGTGGGAATAGACGAGCTTGTGCGCCAAGCAAGTAATAATGATAAAGATCCTGTATTAAATGCAGCAATCAAACAAGCCAACTTGCGTAAGGCAAACAGTGGTGCCGACTTTATTACACTATTCGAACAAGAATATACTGCTGCAAACCCTAACGGTAAGTTGTCAAATATATTCGGGAAAGTTGCTTCGGCAGATGATCAGCAAGCTATCACTTACAACTCAACCAACGAAGAAGTTATTACAAAGTTGAGAGCTGAAGCTGCTGACGCTTTTGATAGAACGTTCCGTATTCTTAAATCTCGTATTGATCAGTTTGGAGTTGCCCAGCCTAACATCAACCCTGATGCAGGCAAAGGTATAATAACCGTTGAATTAGCCGGTGTACAAAATCCTGAGAAAATTAGAAAAATATTACAGTCTACAGCCAACCTAGAGTTCTGGGATTGTTACGCTTTAAAAGACATTTTTAATGACGTAATTGATGCAGATGCTGCATTAAAAGAAGCTATTGAAAACGGTACAGCTGGTCAAGTGGCTAATGTAGAAACTACACCAAATAGTTTACAGCCTGCTGAACCAATTGATGGAGAGCCAACTGAAAATAAAAAAGATAGCTCTTCTTTAGGAGATTTATTAGCAAAAGGTAAAGCGGGTGCTGGAGCCGATGGTGATAGTATCGATTACTCTAAATTAAGTGATGAAGAAAAAATTATTGCTTACCGAAAAGAGCAGCCATTGCGTTCTTACTTCAACGGTTCATTTGAAAACTTTGTACAGAACATTCAAAATGAAGATGGAAGTGAAAACTTTGTGCCTACGGTAGCGATTGTAAAAAACTCTGACAGAGCTTCTTTAGATAAAGTATTGGCTAACCCAATCGTAAAGAATAAGTTGCCTAAAGATTTATTATTACGTTACGGTCCTTTTGAAACCGAAGATGGAGACAAAACGACTTATAGCTATTTATATGCACTGAAGAAACGTAACCCTAAAAAAGACTTACCTGTATTGGACGGTGGTGTAATCAACGATGCACGTGCGGATGTAAATGGTGCTAATGGAGAGGTTAGGGTTGAAATGCGCATGAATGGTGAAGGTGCTAAAAAATGGAAGCAAATTACGAGTAAGAATATTGGTAAATGTTTTGCGATTAGCTTAGATAACTTAGTTTATTCGGCTCCAGTTATTCAATCCGAAATACCAAATGGTATATCTTCTATCACAGGAAGCTTTACTATGGAAGAAGCTAAAGACCTAGCCAATGTATTAAAAACGGGTAAACTGCCTGCTCCTGCAAAAATTGTACAAGAGCAAGTTGTTGGACCTACTTTAGGTAAAGAAGCTGTTCGCGGTGGTATGCTATCTTTCGTTATTTCGTTTGGTTTAATATTCATCTTAATGTTGCTTTATTACGCATCAAGCGGTTGGATTGCTAATATTGCTTTGATTTTAAACTTACTATTTACGGTAGGTGTATTAAGTGCATTAGGAGCATCTCTAACAGCTGCCGGTATCGCTGGTTTAGTATTAACGATTGGTATGGCAGTGGATGCCAACGTAATCATATTTGAGCGTATTAAGGAAGAACTAGATTGGGGCGAAGATTATGCCTCTGCAGTTGAAAAAGGTTATAAGCGTTCTTATGCTCCAGTTTTAGATGGTCACTTTACTAATTTAATCACAGCAGTCGTTTTATTCATTTTTGGATTAGGACCTGTATTAGGTTTTGCTACTACGCAGATTATTGGATTACTACTTTCTTTATTCTGTGGTATCATGGTGTCTCGTCTTATTACAGATATATGGACACAGAAAGGACGTCACTTTAAATACTTTACTGGTTTCTCTCGTAAGTTATTTAAGTCGTTTAGCTTTAAGTTTATCCAATGGAGAAGGAAAGCATATATCATTTCTGGTATTGTTGTTCTTTTAGGCATTGGTGCTTTGGTGAATGGATTTAATTATGGTGTTGAGTTCTCTGGAGGGCGTTCGTATACTGTACGTTTTGACAAAGCTGTTAAAACAAAGGATGTACGTAATGCATTGAAAGAAACATTTGGCGCTGCTCCAGTTGTGAAAACAATCGGAAATGCCAACCAAGTAAATATTACAACCAGTTATAAAATTAAAGATGCGGACGTTGATAAGACAATTGAAGATGAAGTTGTAAGCAAGCTTTATAATGGCTTAAAAGCAGGCAGCTTTGTAGGTGCGGATGTTCCTTTAAGTAAATTTAAGAGTGATGTAATACTTAGCTCTCAAACGGTATTGCCAACTATTTCTGATGATTTGAAGCAAGGTGCTATTTATGCTACCCTTATTTCTATATTATTAATTATGGCTTATATATTCATACGTTTCCGTCGTTGGCAGTATTCATTAGGTACTGTTATTGCGTTACTACATGATGTATTAGTTACATTGGCTGTATTCTCATTCTTTAAGGATATTGTACCATTTGCAATGGAAATTGACCAGCACTTTATTGCTGCGATACTAACAGTAATTGGTTTCTCTATGAATGATACGGTGGTAGTATTTGATCGTATTCGTGAGTACTTCCGCAAGCGTCCGGGTAGCAGCAAGACTGATGTTATTAACTCTGCAATTAATGATACCATGAGCCGTACCATTATGACTTCATTGACTGTATTTATCACATTGCTTATCTTATTCATCTTTGGTGGAGAGGTCACACGTGGTTTTGCATTTGCGATGATGATTGGTGTATTGACAGGTACTTACTCATCAATATTCGTAGCTGCTCCTGTATTAGTTGATTTAGACAAGTCTGATAAACTAACAAAGGAAGAAGATAAAGAAGCTAAGATTGCTGCTTTGAAAGAAGAAGCTTAAGAATAGCAACTAAATATAAATTATTAAACGCCTCACTCTCGTGAGGC
>CALIIL010000119.1 GCA_938017685.1 uncultured Chitinophagaceae bacterium | reverse complement strand
TGAACGCTTCGTCCTTGTTCGTTTTCTTTTAGAGCCTTGATGATCTGGCTCTCGTTAAATTTACTTCTTTTCATGTTTTACAGTTTAAAATTAAAGATTTTCTGATTTTTAAACTGTCCAATTTTTAGGGAAGGCTACAGTTACAAGTGTATAGTTTGAATTAAAATTCAAATATTCATCAACATTTATTTGTTCTCCAACGCCTTCATTATGCACAAGTTTTGAAATGGATATTAGATTTTTGTTTTTAATATCTATCTTCTTGTGTTCGGAAGGATGCAATGAAAAAACCTTATTTAGAATATCAGATTTTTTAATGCTATTTGGTTTGATTAAAAAATTACTCATATCTAAATTTTATGAATGTTGAAAGCATTTTTAATTTCTAGTTCTTGTCGTTTTAGAAACTCTTGAAATTCATATTGCATACTAGAAAAGTCTTCATCTAACTTACTAGTATGTTCAAAGGTGTCTTCGTTAATAACAAATTGAGGTCTAAATGTTATTGTTCTTTTTACCGTTTTCACTTCATATCCAATACTTTCAACTTCTTTTATGAAGATTTCATAATCGTTATCAAGTAAATATTTTTCGTCATTTTTCGGTTTGTATGCAACAATTACAGTAGTTGCAACTCCTGTTTCTCCAAATGTGTTTGCAGGTAAATCAAACAATGCAACTATTCGCATTCTTTCAATAAGCCACTTTCTTACATTTTCCCATTCAGATATTGAAGCAATCGAATTTGATAGAATAATACCCATTCTACCGCCTTCTTCTAATAGTTTGTAGGCATTTTCTAAAAATATTACTCCCATATCCATTGACTTAGGAAGCGTTATTTGTCCTTTAGAATTGGGCGTTGGTTTTACTTTGTATGTTTCATAAAGTTCAACAGTTTCTTTTGCAGCATCCCATTTTCCTTCTTTGCCCGTTTTTAAATCACGCCCTTTTCCAAATGGCGGATTCGTGGCAATTATTTTAAATTTTTTCAGTTCTTTTTCTGTATCGTCTTTGTGTTGCCAGGTTTCTGTTTTAAAATTATTGGTCGTGAATTCTCCAACTTTAAGAATTGAGCCGTTTTCTAAAAGTTTTTGAGAAATAGAGTTCATATTTTTTAAAACTGCACCACCATCACCATTGAGAACCAAGTTGAGTTCGGCAAGTTTTAAGTTGTTATTTTCAATGTCAAAACCATAATAATGACTTGCGTTTGGTGGATATTCTTCATCTTTTCTGTGAGCGTGTCTAAATGCCATTGCTGGAAAGTCGCAAATACCACAACAAGGGTCGCATAATTCTTCACCCTTAACTGGGTTAAGCATTTGAATTATAGACTTAACAACTGGTATTGGTGTGAAAAACTGTCCATTGTCTGCTTTTTGCTTGTCATTACCGAAATTATTGAAAATGATTTGGTTAAAACTCTCATTTTTTGCCTTTAGAATTGCTCTTTTTTGAAGAGATTCAACTAAGGCTATTAAAAACCTTTCTTCATTTGAATTTGAAGGTCGAAATTGTGAATCGTAAGAAAAATAAGGTGTTGATAAAACATTTACATATTCTCTTCTAGCGTCTTTGTAAAGTTTGTCAATTCTTTCTCTAAATGATTTTTCTGCTAAACCATCAGATTTTTTTTCTGTCGGTTCAATATAGAATTTAAGATTTGATTTGTCTCTTTTACTTCGTTTTTCATCAAAGACTTTTAAGGTCAAAAATTCTACAATCAAATCACTTTCTGAGTGCTTTGGTTTTTCTTTGTCTGCTATTCTTTTTAATTCGGCTAAAAAATCTTCAAATGCTGACTCATCAATTGCATCAAGTGCGTTTGTTGTAAGTTTAGTTACATCTGAAATACTTTTGTTGTTATTTTCAAAGTCTTGATAAGTTGGAAAATCAAGTAAACTATCTCGTTTATCATAATTGAGGTTAATAATACCTGAACCTGATAACTCTATTGATTCGTCAAATCTTCTGATTGGGGAATTTCCAATTTTTTTGAAAACAAGAACATCTGGCTTGTCATCAAAGTAAACTCCAAAAACCCTTTCTTTTGATTCGTTTTCTGCAAGTGCAGGCCTTAATTGGTTTTCAATTGCACTTTCTAAAGACTTGTTATTCTTTTTAGTTTCAAAAATAACAAGGTAGTTTTGTCTTAGTTTTTTGAAGTTTTTGTTCGCTTTTGCCTCTTCATAAACTTTTAACCAATCTGTATTTTTGAAGGCAACAATGTCTGGTTTTAATGCTTTTCCATTATTTCCTTTTGGTATATTAAACTCAATGCAAAGAATTTCCTTTGGAAAAAATCCGCTGTTTACTACTGCGTAAATAAATCTCGTTCTAATGTATTCTTCACTGAAATTACCGCTTGTGTCTTTAGTTTTTGCTTTTGAGGCAAAAGAAACTACTCCAAGTTCTTTTTCGTGAAATGCTTTGTCAATAAAATCTAAATCTTTGAATTTTTTGTCAAAATCCGCTAAATAGTCCTTAAATATTTTGCTCATTTATTTTTTCTTTCAATTAGTAAATCTTTGACTTCTACGTTTAAGATTTCCGCTATTATGTATAAATCTTCCAAACTCGGTTGTCTGACGTTGCGAGAATATTCGTTAATCGTGTTGTAACTCTTTCCCGTTTGTTTGGCAAGCCAAGTTTGTGATATTCCTTTGTCTTTTAGAACTTCTTTAATTCGGTTCATTTGAAACCTAATTTTATTTATTCGAGTCAAATATAGTAAAAACACACTATTATTCAGTGTAAATATTCATTGTATTGTCGTGGATGGCGGTGGGGAAGGGCAAGCTCTTTTATTTTTTTGTGTGCTGGCTTTTAGCGTTGGCAAAAAATAAATGTACTTGACCGTGCGGTGGCTCTTTTTTCAGCTTGCAGGTAACATCCGGACAAACAACATAAGCCCATTTTTATGTCGCATATATCGCCATTCGGGTGTGTATGCGAATGCTTCTCAAATATAATATAAAATCAACTCTGTCCTTCCACGCTTTTTATCTAACTATCAATACAGAGCCAGAATCAAAAAAGCACCTTGTAGAAACAAGGCGCCCTTTGAGATTTACTACATGAAAATCTTATTGTATTGTATTAGCTTGCTATTGCTTTTTTGTCTTTAAATAATTCTGTTAGCCGGGTGGAAACAGAGGTTTGCAAGTCTGCGACTTTAACCGCTGGGATGCCCGCATAGATTGCATTGGGCTCACACACCTGCTTATCTTGTACTTGCGAGTAAGGTGTAATGATTGTATTGGCTCCAATCACCGCATGCTCGCCTATGTAGGATCCATTCATCAAAATGGCTGATTGCCCTATTAAACTATTCTCTTGGATATGCGCATTACAAATTCTTGCGTTCTCTTTAATTACAGCTCCGTTACATATAAATGTTGGGCCATCTTTGCCATAAGATTCAATGCGTACTCCGTCATGAATCGTTACATAAGATCCTATCAACAGCGTAGTATCTTCTGATGATATTTGTACTTCTTTATTAATATTGGTATGTTCTCCTACTAACAACTCACCGAGTATACTTACAGTAGGGTTTAAGGTGCTGCTTTCGGGTATGAGCCATTGCTCGTTTAATTTTTTTGGTTTGTTTGTATTCATTTTTTGCTATTAGTAAATGATGAGAAAATATAATTTAGGCTATAATTGAACTGTTTAATAAGTGATTAGACACATGTACTCCGTAATAACTAGCTACTCTATTTTTTAATGCGCGTAGCACTTCTCTTATATCATCTTGATTAAGGTTATCCTCTTGTGCCTTGGCTGTAATTTCACTGAACCAATAAGGAAGTTCAACACTCTTTTGAGGCTCCTCCATGACGATGTAATTCATTACTTTGTAAAAAGTTTGTACGAGTTGTTGTTTGTTTGTGTTTTTCATGTAAATCGTTTTTTTTCTTTGTTTGTAAAGCAAATATGGCTCAACAAAATAGCGATTTACCCTAGCATTCGGTCAATGACATGAATCCATCGGTCAACGACAGGATACACTCGAACAATGATTTTGGGATATAAAAAAAGCCCGATATAATCGGGCTGAATGATTGATACAATTGGGCTAGAGCCCCAATTTCTGCATAAACTCTTTCTTAATAGAACGACCAATAGGCACCACAAAATCATGAATAACCATAGTACTGTCCTGTATATCCTTAATCTTAGTCATATTAACGATATATGATCTATGCGATTGCTGGAACAAATGATTAGGCAGCTCAGAAAGCATTTTCTTTAATGTACTATGCACAATATAATTTCTACTTTCTGTTACAAAAGATACATAATCCCCTTTTGCTTCAATGTACAATATATCATCGTGATTCAATTTGATTAAGCGACTATCTACCTTAATAAATATATAGTCCTTCTCAGTTTCGGCAATTGAATTTTCTTGCTGTATTCGTTCCTTAGCTTTAGTTACTGCCTTTAAAAAACGAGGAAACTCCACAGGCTTAACCAAATAGTCTATCGCATCATATTCAAATGCTTCTAAAGCAAAATCCTTATCACCTGTTATAAATATTACGTTGGGGCGTTCCTTAATAGACTTGATAAAATCAATACCCGAAAAATTAGGCATGTGTATATCCAATAGAATTACATCCGCCTGATTATCTTGCAAAAACTTAATTAATTCTAAAGCACTTTCGAGCTCAATAATTTCAGTAAACAATCCACTATTATCGCATAACTTATGCAATAATTTTCTTTGCAAATCATCATCATCTACTATTAAGCCTTTCATATTAGTTTAATTTAAAAGTGATTTTAATTCTTTCAAAAGTTCAGCCGTTTGACTTGTGATGGTTGTAACCTTGGGTAATACTGTACTTTTATCGGCACCGTTTTTCAAGTCATTTTCGGCATGATCAATGAGTTGGTGCAACTCCTCTAAATAAAAAATACCAACCTTAGATTTTTGTTTATGAAGCAATTGTTGCAAATCGGCATTGGACAAGCTACCTGCTTTATCTAACTGCTCATTATGCTCATGAATACTTTTATAAATAGACTGTAGCAAGTCCATCTTCTCCGCTTCATCACCCTGTGTAAGTTCATTAATATATTCTAAGGATAGATTGTTAGTCTTCTCTTTTCCAGCCGCTTGCATTTTTTTAATAATGTCCTTTAAGGCATCTTCCTTAATAGGTTTTTGCCAAATGCCTACATTGTAATCATGCTCAGCAACCAATATCTCACTGGCGCTTAATGCAGCCATTGGAATATGTATATGCTTATCCGCAAATTCTTTAATAGAACAATCTTGCAAATACTGGTCAATAATGATTCCATCATAAGAATTTAAATACTCTTCTTTTAAGCCTTTGCACGAAGTGTAGTATGTAACTTCCAAGTCTTTAATATCTCGGCATGCGCGCTTGAATAAGCGCTGGTCTATTAAATCATCTTCTAAATATATTAACCTCATTCGTGACCCAATTTTGAAGTGGACCAGTAATCTTTTATAGTAGAAATCACCTTTTCGTATTCTTCTAATCGAATAGGCTTAACCATATAACCAGCCACCGACTGTTTGTAACTTTCTATCTTGTCCTTTTCGTTATTAGAAGTCGTAAGGACTACAATAGGAATAATTTTTAAGCGTTCATCTGCCTTGATAAAGGTTAGGAATTCAAAGCCATTCATGTTAGGCATGTTTAAATCTAACAAGATAAGGCCTGGCAGTTCCGTACATTCTTCCAAATATTTTTTGGCCTCCAGGCCATCGCTTTTATGAAGTAATGGATTGGGAATGTCTAACTTTTTAAATGCTCGAGACACTTTCATGTACTCTACAGGATCATCATCAACAAGCAATATATTTTTTAATGGATTCATTTCTAATTTTTTGGGAGGTAAAAAGTAAACGTAGAGCCTTCTCCTACCTCAGACTGCAAAGATACCTTGCCTTGATAAAGTTCCACAATTTTTTTAACAATAGCTAATCCTATGCCCGAGGAGGATTTGCCTTCGGCATCAAATTTTTGAAACATATTAAATATTTTTTCTTGATTGCGCTGGTCTATTCCTCGACCATTATCTTGTACAGCAAAGTAATAGAATTGATCATTTTGACCCGAGCTGAGTTTAACCTTGCCATGTTCTTTATCATTATACTTGATGGCATTGGTTATAAAGTTTTGTATCAATTGCTGAAAGTGTGTAGGGTTCATATTTAATGAAGGAAAGTCTCCTTCGATTTCTAACGAAATATGTTGCGGAAACTCAATATATTTGAGCAGCTTATCGATAATATCTTTCGAATGAAAGAAGGTCTTTTTCTCTTCAGACTTCTGTACACTGGAATATGATAAGATGCCGCCAATCAATTCATCCATATGCTCTGTCCTATTTATAACATCCTCAACAATTTGCTGTCCGTCTTCATCGAATTTATCACGATAGTCTTCTTGCAATATTTGTATTAAACCGCTGATAGAACGTAATGGGGCCTTTAAATCGTGAGATACCACATGGGCAAAATCTTTGAGATCTTGATTGGCAAGTTCTAAAGATTGCATTGAGTTCTGCAGTTTTGACTGTGTCTCTTTTTGTTCTGTAATGTCTAAATGGATACCTATAGATCCTACTAACTCTCCTTTATCATTGTATTTTGGTGCGCCACTAATAAGCCACCATCTTTTGCTTTTGTCTTTTTTGGTTATGTACAGTTCATAAGCATCTGACTTACCTTTTTGCCGCTCTGTAGTTTTTTCTTCTATAGTTTTTGAGCTCGTAACATCCATTAAAAGCGTTCTTGCTTCCTTTCCTAACATTTCATCTAAGGTAAAGCCTGACATTTCTACAAAACCTTGATTAGCATATTGTACTTTATCATTAATATCAACTTCTAGTAGGCCAAGGTTCATATTAGCTATAATATTTCTATACTTTTCTTCTTGTAATCGCAACTGCTCTTCAGCTATTTTTTTCGCTGTAATATCCTCGACCATTACAATATAATAGACGAGATTTTTTTGATCATTATACACGCCTGAGATATTGGAGTTAGCCCAAAAGGCCTCGCCAGACTTGCGCAAATAACGGCTTTCGACTTGTGCTTCTTGTACCTCATTTTTATAAATGGAGTCCATAAGCGCTCTATACTTCTTTATGTCTTCAGGGTGCAAAATTCTAGTAGCAACCTTGGTCATAAAATACTCTTCGGGATGACCTAATTGTTGTTGAAATGTTTTATTAATGCTAACAAATCCACCATTTCCATTAAAAATAGCAATCCCAACAGATTTATTGTCAAACACGGCACGCATGCGCTCCTCACTCAAAGCAAGTTGCTGTTCGGCCATCTTTTTCGCTGTTACATCACGAATAATATCTCTTGAACCAATTATATTATTATCTGCATCGTAAATGGCATTAGAATTTATTTCTAAATATTTAATATTCCGTTGTGCATCATATACACGACCAACATAATTATTATAGTACCCTTGTTTTAATAATAACTCAATATATTTTTTTGAATGCTCTATATCATCTTCATGCAGTATATCCTTTAGGCTTAATCCTGCTATTTCTTCGTCTGAACTATAACCTAGTATGACCCTTGCTGCTTTATTAGATTTTGTAACAACACCCTGGCTATTCAGGGTTATGTAACCATCGTACATATTGTCGAACAAATCTTGAATTTCTTTCGTTCTGGCTCGTACTTCTTTTTCAACCGATTTATTAATTCTTATAAGTTCATGGTTAGAATTATAGAGCTCTGAGGATTTATCCTCAATAATTTTTTCAGCCATTTTACGCGCTATTTTTTCACGCGCTAAAGCTTTCTTATATATTTCTATACTACTCACTATACTTTAGTAACAGTAATTTTTACTTCGGAGCCATCTTCTTTAATCATTTCTCTTTTTACAGTTCCTTCTTCACCATAATGTTTAAGACAACCTATAACTAAGCCCTCAGCTACGCCAGAAAGCTTTCTTTCGGATTTATAAATCATCTCCATTACATTATGTGCTTTCTCAGAGGTATTGAATGAAGGCAACTCAGCGTCGTTATACAGCTTTCGTACCTCTACATGAATATAACTTTCTACACTGGCCAGAAAACTAAAGGCGTCTGTTGAAGCTTCAATAAAATGGCCATAAGACTTTACAAAGGTTCCAAAAAGATACTCGCCATACACAACTAGCAAGGTATCTACAGGAATATCACATTTAGCACTTAGGCTTATAACAAGCTTCACCATTTCTCCATGATCATAAGTTCCAACGGCTGTATAAGCTCCTCCGCTTGCTAAGTCATTTTCAGAAATGATCGCATCGACCATTTCTAGTCCAAATTTTTCTTCGACCAATTCTAAAAATTCTGTAAATATTATTCCTTTCATTCCAATATATTTCCAGTCAAAAATAAACAAAACCAAGCGATACCCGCAAACAAAAAAAACAGCCCGCATAATGCAGGCTGATTTTGATTTATACAACTAACAAAAATGGTTATATAATTATAGTAGGTACTTATGTAAAGTCTTAGGCCAACAAAAAGTTAGCCGCATTATTGCCGTATTCTTTCTTTAATAGTTTTTTTAGCTGAATCATCACTTTTTCATAGAACGCATGATCGGGCTTGGTTATTGAGAGTTCATTGACCATTTGATCGTACCATTCAGGAATTCTATCTGATGACTCTGCATTTAAACTTAACATAAATTGCATGCTCTTCTTTAAAGCTTTTTTCAGTTTAGTTTTAGGATTGTTCATAATCGTTGCTATTAGTTAGTAGTAGTTATTCAATAGCCATGCCAAAAAGTATAGTGGAATGAATACAAAGATGGAATTCCAATAGAATTTAATGCAAAAACTAGACATTACAATATGATTAATAAAATCATACATATGCATATAATTTATATTTATTATTTGTAAAAAAATACTTTTTTACACCCAATCAGATAAACTTAGCTTTGAACTCTTCAATTTAATAATATACATGACTACTCGTGAGCTTTTTCTTAAACATGTTGGCCAAACCTCAATGGCACCTCTTGCATTTGAAGTAACCAAAGCACAAGGTTGTTACTTATATGATGCGAATGGAAAGAAGCATATAGATTTAATAGGCGGCATAAGTGTATGTAATTTGGGTCATGGCAATGAGCGTATTAAAACGGCTATTAAGAAGCAGGTAGATGATTACCTGCATGTTATGGTTTATGGCGAAACTATTCAAAGCCCACAAGTACAATATGCCACAGCAATAGCCGATATATTACCTGCAACTTTGAACTCAATATACTTTACTAATAGCGGTAGCGAAGCCACTGAAGGCGCCATGAAATTGGCAAAGCGGTATACCGGTAAAAGCAAAATAATCTCGTTTAAAAATTCATACCACGGTAGCACGCAAGGTGCGCTAAGTGTTATGGGTAGCGAATATTGGCAGCAAGCATACAGACCTTTATTACCCAATGTATATCAATATGATTATGCAAGTAGTGAAGCATTAGATGCTATAGATGAACATACAGCCTGCATTATTCTTGAGCCTATGCAAAGCGAAGCGGGAATAAACGAAGCTCCTCAAGCATGGTTCCAGCAACTCAGAAAGAAATGCGACGAAACAGGTTGCCTTTTAATATTTGATGAGATACAAACGGGCTTTGGGCGCAGTGGCAGTCTATTTGCATTTGAAAAAATAGGTGTTGTGCCCGATATAATACTATTAGGAAAGGCCCTGGGAGGCGGTATGCCTATGGGCGCTTTTGTTGCTGATAAAGAAATGATGGACTGCTTTAGCTACAAACCTGTATTAGGTCATATTACCACCTTCGGAGGTCACCCTGTATGTTGTGTTGCTGGTAGGGAAAGCCTTGCTATTATACAAGAAATGTTCAAGGCCAATCCGCAATTCGTAGAAGAAAAAAGAGCACTCTTCCTGCAAGAATTAAATCATGATTGTATTGAAAAAGTGAATGCTTACGGATTAATCCTAGCTATTCATTTTAAAGATTACGATACCAATAAAAAAATAATTGATCAATGTATAAAGAACGGATTATTTACTGATTGGTTTTTATTTGCCGCCAATGCATTGCGTATTGCGCCGCCACTAACAATCACACATAACGAAATAAAAGAAGCCTGTGCAATAATCATCCAATCGATTAATGAAGTAATGCATGAAAGCAGCTAAGATCTTTTGGGGCATTGGATTTATCGTACTCCTAATAATTATATTAGGCTTTACGTCATTCCATTTACTGTCCTATAATGATTTACTTGCTTACGCCATGAACTCCTTACAACGACCAGATTTAGAAAGTTCCTTAAGAAATAAATACTTTACCATTGTAAAGTATGATCGCTTAAGAAAGCTTTCGCTCTTGGCTATCCCCTTACTTACATCATTTTTAGCATTTCTATATTTTAAAAGAAAAACATGGTGGCTTCATATCCATCAACAACTCAAATATTTGTCCCATTATTCTAAAACATCGATTCAAATATTCAAGAACACAACTAGGCCTACAAGAATATCTTTCTTTGTAATTATTTCTCTAATAGCTATACGTTCTATTTACTACGCACTTCATTTTTACCCTCAATATGATGAGTGTTGGAACTATAACTACTTCCTAAGCAACTCTCCACTAACGACGATTGTAGCCTGGAACAACTATCCGCTGCATAATTTAATCTCATCATTATTTATAAATGTATTGCCAGATGCTGCTTTAGTCATGCGTATTCCAAGCATCCTATTCGGACTGCTTAGCTCTACACTCGTATTTATTACTATTCAAAAAACTTGGCGCAATGAAATGCTTGCTCTGATTGCTGTAGCATTATTTGCTGCGCTTCCATTAAATGTTTTTTACTTCCTATTTGCTCGTGGTGTCATGTTGGCTATATTTTTCGGCATTATACTATTCTACTTCTTAATTATCAAAGGGATAAATAAAAGCAACATCTTACTTATGTCTTTATGTGCCGCGCTGGGTTCATATTCGATGTTAAGCTTTCCGATTTACCTGCTTGCCATCATATTTGCTAGCTGCCTCATTTCATTTATCTATAAAAGAAAAGACTTTAAGCATATTATTCTTTTTGCAGTAATGGCTGCTGGCTTGTCATTATTACTAGTGAGCCCATTTCTTATAGGATCAGGAATAGGTTTAGGTTTGGAATCTGGCTATGTCAATAACACATTGAACATCCAGCATATCATTGATAATATTCAACTCAATTCGTTTTTATTCATTGGGTCTTTTTACGGAGCATATATATGCTTAGGGGTCAATATTATTTTACTTTTTGTTTTAAAAAAAGAGAAACCAATCATCATTGCAAGCATTTGTATCCTTTTAATAGAACTATTCATGCCGCTCTTCAGCCAAGTTTTTTTACCCGCCAGAGCATTAGGATTTATTGTCATCTCCTATTTCTTTACCATTATTCTAGCCCTCTTTTTCCTTTCAAAAATAGTTGATAAAAAAGTAGCACTACTAGTTTCTAGTATAAGCATCATAGGGTTAAGCATAATTGCACATAAGCATCCTTTTTTGAATTGGAGCAGTGTCAAAGACAAGGAAGTGCATACTATCGCCCAAATTTTAAAGGAAAATAATATTAGCCATTACTATAATCGCACACCAGCATTTACCTACTATGTTCCGGGCATATCTTACTATTACAAAACCAGTGATAAGCCACTAACGTACGCAACCAATAATACGAAAAGCACAAGATTTACTAAAGAAATACCATTAGATGCACAAGCAATTATTGTTGCTCTAGATAGTGTTGATCGAGTAGAAAAATTTACAACAGCACTCTATAAAAACAATTCATTTATTATCCTTAAAAAAGAATTCTAAGTCTCAGCAAGCGTCTTACAAATATTTTTAACAATGGTTGGACCTTCGTAAATAAAACCAGTGTAAACTTGAACTAATGATGCTCCGGCATCTAATTTTTCTTTAGCATCTTCTCCAGTAAAAATTCCACCAACTGCAATAATGGGTAACTTGCCATTAGTCTTTTTAGCAATGTATTTAATAACCTCCGTACTTTTTTCACGTAAGGGTTTACCGCTCAATCCACCTGGTCCAATCTCATCAATAATTTCTGGTTCAGCATCAACCACATTTCTATCAATCGTTGTATTGGTTGCTACAATACCAGCCATGTCTAACTCTTGTAATATATCTAATACATCATCAATCTGAGTAAATGTCAAATCAGGTGCAATTTTTAAAAGTATAGGTTTGGGTTTAGGTGTTGCCAAGTTTAAATTCTGTACATGCAATAGTAAATTACGCAAAGGCTCTTTCTCTTGTAACTCGCGCAGGTTAGGTGTATTAGGACTGCTTACATTCACTACAAAGTAATCAACCAATGGGTATAATGTTTTGAAACAAATGGCATAATCATCCAATGCTTTGTCATTGGGTGTTACTTTGTTCTTACCAATATTGCCGCCAATAATTACATCGGACTTTCTTTCTTTTAATTGCTGAGCAGCGGCTTCGACTCCTAAGTTATTAAAACCCATTCTATTAATAATAGCAGCATCACCAGCCAAGCGAAATAGCCTCGGCTTTTCGTTGCCATCTTGTGGCTTAGGAGTAACCGTTCCTATTTCTATAAAGCCAAAACCTAAACAACTTAACGCATCAATAAATCGTGCATCTTTATCAAAGCCAGCGGCTAAGCCTACAGGGTTTTTAAACTTTATTCCAAAGACCTCTCGCTCCAAACTCTTATGCTTATAAGAATAGTTACTCTCCAAAAATCTGCGACCTAAGCCGGATTTGTAAGCAGTGGTCAGCCAGTTCATGACCTTATAATGAACATCTTCCGGGTCGTATTTAAACAATACTTTTTTTACTAAATTGTACATGTCTATTTTAATGTCTTTTCAAGAGTCTTCAATAAATTTTCTCCTCGCAAATTCTTAGCCACCACATTTCCATTAGGATCAATCAAAATATTGGCTGGTATCGAATTTATTTTATAAAGCTGAGCAACAGGACTGCCAAAACCTACCAAGTCACTTACATGTGTCCAAGTAAGGCCGTCCGTCTTTATCGCTTTCTTCCAACTATTTTTGTCTGTATCTAAGCTTACGCCAAGCACAGTAAAGTTTTTATCTTTAAATTGATTGAATGCTTTTACAACCGCCGGATTTTCAACACGACAAGGCTTGCACCAGCTTGCCCAAAAATCTACTAATACATACTGCCCCCTAAAACTACTTAAAGAAATATCCTTACCCTCTGTACTCTTCAAGACAAAATCAGGAGCTGGCTCACCACTTTTTGATACTGTTGGTTCTACATCATTGGTTGGAACTCCATTAAATCGATCTTTATATTCTTTAGCCATTGTAGAGCCTGGGAATCTCGTTTCTATTTCTTCATAAAAACCTTTAATGAAGGGTGCTTCAAATTTTGGATTAATTAAATTAACCGCCATCAAGGCAGAAGCCACACTGGTTGTTGTATCGGCAAACTGTCTTATGAAATCCATGAACTTCGTATTCTCCAAAGCCAGTGCATCTACCGATGCCTTTTGCATAGAATCTGATACTCCTTGCTTTCTTAAGGTATCTACAATCATTTGCATCGTATTGAGCGATACAATACTTGAGCGTGTGCCTAGTATGAATGTTTTTAAGATCTCTGATTTTTGTGAACCATCTACCTGATAGTTTTCTAAATTATTCCAATTAGCTTCGATCTTAGCATGATCACCCTTCTCTAGAGCTAACATAATATAGCGTTCATTAATAAAAGATATGCGATACATCTTTTCTTCATTCGTATTCACTTTTAAATTGAAAGCACCATCATCACTCGATGTTGTAGAGTCTATAAAGATGGGTTTACCCAAGGTCATCTCTTCTAAAATAAGTGTTTGCTTAGGTAGTTTTTTAATTTTACCACTTATTTGCGCACCCTCTTGACAACTACAAAACAAGAGAATAAATGAAAGGAAGAATATTAAATATTTCATACGTAAATGATGACTGCAAAAATAGTTCATTATTATGGGTTCAAGTCTTGAGAAAGTCCTTTTTGTAACAAATGAACCAATTGCTCATTAGATATACTAATTAATAAAAAATGGTATAGGTTTGTGACTGTATGTCTCAATCTTTAAAAAAGGTTACCCTTATTACTGGTGCAAGCAGTGGCATTGGTCTAGAACTGAGTCACATATTTGCCAAGAACGGTCATGACCTTATTTTAATTGCACGCAGCTCGGATAAGCTCTATCAACTGGCCGATGAGTTGAGAAATAATTATAGTATTCAAGTAGCTAGTTTTGCCAACGACCTGTCTAAAATGAGCGAAGTACAATACGTAGTTGATGCTATTAAGAGTGAGGGAGCATTTATTGAGTACTTAGTAAACAATGCCGGCGTGGGCGATTATGGCAAATTTGAAGATCAAGACTGGGACAAAATAGAACAGCAAATAAACTTGAACATGAAAACGCTCACTTATTTATGTCATGCTTTTCTCCCTGTAATGAAGACAAAAAATACTGGTCATATATTAAACGTAGCTTCTACTGCTGCATTTAGACCTGGACCGTTAATGGCAGTATATTTTGCCACAAAATCTTATGTGCTCAGCCTCTCCGAAGCTTTAAGCAATGAGCTTAAAGATACCAATGTATATGTAACAGCTTATTGTCCTGGAGCTACCGCTACAAATTTTGCAATGAATGCACAAGCAACAAACAGCTCTTTTATTTAAAGACAAAAAACTACCAACCGCCGTTGAAGTGGCTGAAAAAGGATTTGAAGCTATGATGAGCCGTAAGCAAGTTGCTGTGCCGGGATACATGAACAACTTTCTACTATTTATACAACGATTTACACCGCGTAAGCTAGTGACCAATATTACGCGCGTACTTACTAGCGAAGATTAAGATAGTTACTTACTTATGTTTTTAAATCGTTGTCTGTAGAATCGCTCAAATAATTCAAAATCTTCTTGGGTCGGTTTTGCAGCACCGTTACTTTTTAAATAATTTAAGGCAATGGTAATATTATCTCGTGGACTCTGCTTAGCTAATAATAACAAATCTTCAATACTTATTTCATAGAGTGCTGATATAGCACTCAATTTTTCGTTACAAGGCTTTATTATTACGTTTTCCAAATCAGAAACGGTACTTTGTTTTACAGAAAGTATGCTTGATATATATTTTTGAGAGTAGTTTGAGAAAATACGTAATGCTTTTAAGGTTTCAGGCAAGTGTGGTGGCAGCTGCGTTTTATTCATACAAACAATGGTTTAATCAATAAAAAAAGGGTGCAAGCCTTAACCTGTATTGATTCTCATGTAGGTACCACCATACCTGTTCCCAAAACCAACAACAAGTAGATGCAAGCACCCCGTGAGGGGCGCTACAAATACTGTTGCTACAAATAATTGGGAAACTAATTTTGTAAAAGGTGGTTTTACATGAGTATCCAAGCCGCAGCTGTGCGCAATAATATTAACGGAAAGATACTGAGATTATTACATATACAATATAATAAAGTATAAAAACACATAAAACATGTGCTATAAAATATCGGCAAAAAACACATAACAAATAGGTAACAAAAGTTGTTGAGCTGTTATCAATGCAGCCATCTTTGTATCAAGCTTTTTAACCAAGCTATTGCGCAATACAAAAACAAAAAAGTGAACAAGAATATAAAAGAGTGGGTTGACAGAAAAAAAATTACAACCTAGGCTCAAACAAAATAAACTTGCTCACCTTACACAAAAAACTCGAAGGCTTTGTATAACACAAATATAATATACAGCCTATGAGTTACAAAAAAGCCCAAACGGGATAACCGCCGAAACCCAATACTAAATAAGTAGGCAATTTATAAAAAGGTATGGTTTTCCTTAAAACCGATTTATGTTATGAGAAAAATAATATTAGGAATTATAGCAGTTTTATTAATTGGTATTAGTAGTGATTTACAAGCAAAACCTAAAATAACAGTTGATGTAACACTGACGTTCGGTAAAAAGAAATCTATGGATGATGAAGGCAATTGTCCGAGTAAAGGGATTTGTAAATTAAAAATTAGTGTTGGAGTAGACCCCAAAGAGGCTTATAACCCAAATAGTCATGGCATAGGCGTAGATGATGATGGCAATCTTATTATAATTGTGAGTAAGAAAGTTTTAGAAGAAACACAACCCGATAAATATTCAGATTTTGAAAACGGTTCTTACAGCTTTGATGGTGATTATGATTTAATTCCTGCTAACATTCTAAACTCTTTAGGACTAAACGCTGATAGAGCTTTAGAAGTTGAAGGCGATTTTGAAGTTAAAGATGAAGGTGATGTTTTCATAATTAACTTAGGTAAATACTAATTCAAATTTAAATAATGGAGGTGAATAATAACCATTCACTCCATTATTACTTAAATTTATAAAATAACATGATTAGATATATTATTGCCTTTTACATTAGTATTATAACATTTACTTCTTGCAAGCCACTTTTATTAAAATTTTATGGTGTTAAAACACCACGTATTGAAACCGACAATTCAGTTATTGCACTATTAAATAAAAGGAATATCGATTATGACTACTTGTTTCGAATAAAAGACAATTCAATGTTCAATAAAGTTAATCAAGAACTCAATGCCAACAATGTTATAATGACGACGGACAGCAACCTAAACTTAATTATTACAGAAGATACTAACTTATGTCACATGGGAGTGCGATCTACTACTACTCAATTAATAAAAGATAACAGTTTAATGGACCGTGCAAAAATAAGAAAAAACCTTAGTCCATTATTTAAACAACAATTAAACTGTTTGAATGCTAAGGAGAATCAATTAATATTTAAACCAATAGTTGTCATTTTGACTTATGCCAAATTTTTAGGATTTAATGAAAAAGTTACTGACATAGATTATATACAAGAATTGCAACAACAAGGTTTGAGAGATAAGGTATCCATAATACTAATTAATATGGATCTAGTAGAGTAAGCAGTTATTAATAACAGTAATTTTGTCACTCTTGTCTTCAATTTTTAATTAAAACATTATGAAAAAAATTATATTATTTGTGATATTAATAATCTTTATTCTCTTTGGAGGACTTTTTATTTATAAGAAATGGCAATTTAAACAAATGGGATATTCGCAACCAAAAAGAGAAACAATTAAGGACATCATTAAAATTCACAAAAATAAAATTGGCGGTGGAAAGTTGGTTACTGCAAAAGATCAAAGTGGATATTATTACTTAAATAAATATTGTGGATTGGGAAGTATTTTAATATTTAACTCGCAAGGTCAGCTAGTAGAAAGTAACTTCAGCAATCTTGGAGGGAAGTGCTTTGCTGATATCCAACATGATTTATGTAATAATGCCTTTAAACCCAATCAAATTAATGACTTAAATGGAAAAATTTCACTTGATAGCTTTTTAGCAAAAATTGTTATTGTTGAACCAAATGACACAATTAGCCACAGAAAATACACAATAATTTTTAGCTGGGTTAATTATGTTCAAATGAGTTTGAACAAGAAAAATCTAAAGTTTATTAATTGTTTGATAGATAATCAAGAATATGAGATTTTAGCAATAAACTTAGATTACAATAGTACTTGGTACCCTAAAAATAAAGAAATACCTAAGCATATTTTTAAATAAAGTTGCATCTAAAACTAGAAAACAACTCCACCTCTTAGCTACTGCTTTGCCCAAAAACTAAAAAAACAAAAAACATGAAAACAATAAAAATATTAGCCCTTATTATGCTCCCATTACTCCTATTAGCCGCTACCGATAAAGAAGTAAAAGTAAAAGGCAAGATAGGCGCCAAGAGCAAAGGCTGCTCAGGATTAGGCGTATGTGTCATTACAGAAGATAATGGCGCTATGCCTATAACTTACGCAACCAACAGTCATGAACTACTGATCAAATTTGACCAAGAAGCATTGGAACAAAGCCAACCACTCGTTTATAAAGAGTTATCCTTTGCCTCGACATTTATGTTTGAAGAAGATACGGAACTGCCATTCGAAATCACAGAACCCTTGGGCTTAGATGAAAATTACGTTATTGCTCAAGGCCAATATCCTATGGAGGAACAGGGCAGTAACTTAGTAGTAAGCATACCCTTGAATAATGAAGTTGGGATGCGATAATAAATTATAATGTATGAATGGGGTTCACTTATATGGCATTATCCTACTGCTAAGTATATTCTATAGCAAGAGCAGTTGTGCGCAACAGAACGGCTTGGGTAATGCTATTTTTAATATGCAACAAGATACTATAGATGAAAACCGAAGACCCAAACCATATGACACACTTTTAGATAATCACCAACAACAAAAGAAAGAAAGTAATAGTATTAAAAAGAAAGACCAAGATTACGATTTCTACAACAGGCTCTTTTATGATTTTTATGCCACCGCTACAGCATTTAGCTACCACAACGATACTGAACAAAAAAAACAAGAAGCCAATAACCTACACTTTTATTATAACCTCACATTAAATAATGATTTTAAAACCAAGTATTTTAAAATACAAACTCGTTTTTTTAACGAACTAGGCTACCGCAAATACTTCGATAGCATAGGTGTAAAAAATGAAGATATACTGCGCTTAAATAACAGCCTACATATACCTACCAAACACAAAAAAATAAAAATTACTAGCTCCGTAAATATTAAGACCCAATTGCATAAAGGCTATAGATATACAATGGATAGAAAGGCCGACACGCTCATTGAGACCCTTTACACCGATTATAATTCGCCCGGCTACAGTATATACAGCTTAGGCATGAGTTATAAGTTATGGAAGTACGCTCGAGCAGAAATAGGATTAGCCGCTGGCAAAACAACAAGAATTAAAAACCAAGAATTATTCGACACACGCAACAAAGAAATACTGTATGGAGTAGAGCGAGGTAAAAAGCGAGAAGTCGCCTACGGAATACACGCACTTTTTAATGCACCTGTTATGCCCATAAGAAAGAACATCTATTGGGAGAATACCACTAAAATATTTTGCGACCGAAAGGATCTTCGCTTTATAGAACGATATGAATTTGAAATAAGCAATGCCTTTCACTTTGTATTCCTCGACCATCTGCGCTTCACTTGGCGTTTTGGAGCCAACTATGACCAGTCTGTAAGTAAGCAAGTGTATTTGCGCAATCAATATTCAATTGGCTTTTATTTGAGTAATAAGATTAGGTAGGTGCCCTTTGTCAAGCTTAGGTGGACTATATTAATTCTTCTCCTTCTTCAAGCTTTCAATATCATTCATGAGCTTATTTACTTTAGCCATATCGGTTCCGTCATAAGCTCCGCGAATGTTATCGTATTTATCTACCAATACAAGATACTGCGAGTGTATAAAGTCAGGTGTAATTTTTTTATTATAATCTTTATCATCCACTGCAGTTATCAGGTAGGACTGCACGGCCATATCATATAAGGCCTTTTTTTCTCCTGTAAGAAATATCCATTGGTTAGGATCGGCGTCAAATCTTTCAGCATAGCGCTTCATTTGCTCAGCCGAGTCTGTATCTGGATCAACGGTATGAGACATGAACAAAATATCTGGATCACCCCTAAATGCTTTATATACTTTAGACAAATTCTCGTTCATGGTAGGACAAATGCCTTGACATGTTGTAAAGAAATATTCCACCACACGAATTTTTCCTTTTACATCCTCCTGGGTTGTCTTCATCCCATTTTGATTAATAAACTCAAAGTCACCAACCTTGTGTCCTGGGTTACCAATCTTAGGCAAGGCACGCGGCGCTTCTTTATAACTTTTATAATAAAATGTAAGGAATGCTACACCTAGTAACATTAAAAATACGAGTATAAATATGCGGGATTTGTTCATGAGACTACAAAGGTAAATGCCAAGTTTGGACTAAAGCTTAAATTTTCTTTATATCTCTTTGCATAATCCAACCCTCACGTGAGTCTGGCAGTTGTACTTTAACCATTTCACCTTTCTTCGTCTTTTTTTCTTCCAATATTCTTACCTCTACACCTTCTGCAATATTTTCTTTGCTAGTACCTAAGTACTTTTCATTCAACGGACTCTCAGCAATAACTACAGCTGTATAATGGTACACATCATTATAATAACGAACTAACATGAGGCTCAAAGCAATAATACTCAAACCCAATAAGCATCGCTTAAACCAAAGAGGAAAACCACGTGATTGTAAGCGCTCAAAAAAGAGTATACTTATCCAAAAGATAAAGGCGACTAAAGCAATAATAGACCATACATTAACCGTAAATAATCCATACAACGCGCGCCACCATTTAATAAAGAATATTGGTTCGCGTTGTATTAATGGGTTGGTTATTTTTTTCTTGGCTATTAAATAATTGTCTAATACATCACGATCATTCTCTATGGCCATTGATTTCTTAAATGCCCATATACTTAACCCAACCTTATTGGTTCTAAAGTAAGCATTACCCGCATTATAATATAAATCGGCACTGCAAAAACCATTATCTAATAACTTAGTATAAAGCGCCTGTGCACTGTCGTAGTTCTTATTGTGATAAAGCTCATTGGCTTTTTCAAACATGAGATTTCCTTGCCCAAAGCTGGCCAATGGCAACATGAATAATATAAGTAATTTAATCCAACGCATTAGCTAAGCTTATCTTCTAGTTTTCCAATTAAGATTAAACTATCGGAGTATATCTGATTCATTTTTAAGTTACCACTATCTGGTGTGTAAAGGGCTAATTCACATTCGTCTGTTATTAAGAAGGTTTCATCAATTAAACTTTGACTAACACCCTTTTGTTGCAACAGACTGGCTGCCATCTCTTTACTTAATGAGGCCAAAGGAATATTTAATTTATCACTTACATACAGCCATACTGCTTTTGAAGTTTCTTCAAAGAACTTCATTTGCTCGGCAGCCTTTAAATGCTTCTCGGCATTAGCTAGTCTTTTTAATGCCACTTTATTGGCTCGCTTGTTTTTAAAAGCTACCACATTACCTCTTTCATTCTCTCGTCTTCGTTGGAACCCAATCAAGAATAAAAATCCAAAAGTGGGCAATAAGAAAGCACTCCAATAACCTATGGTCTTAGGCAGGAGAAAATTAGTATCTTCAAATAAGCGCGTGCGCTCATCAGCAATGTCATGAATATCACTTGGTAGTTTCACTTTATTGCTTGCCACCGGATTTTTACCAGGTTTTACAGTGAGTGTATATTCCGGAGTAGAACTCGTCTCATAAGATTTAGTTTCGGGATTGTAATAAGTAAACTCGATAGCAGGTATTCTTAACTTACCAGCTGCTTGCGGTGTAAAACGATACTTTATGGTCTTGTAACCAGATATTTTATCATTTTTCTTACTCGTTATAGAGTCATATTCCAATGGATCAAACTGCTCTACATGATCGGCTAATTTTAATTCTGGCGGTGTAATTAGTTTTAAGTTACCACTTCCGCGAATCGTCAAGGTGAGTGTAGCCACATCATCGGTGGTTAACTCAGCTCCATTAATCTTACTCTCTAATTTGTACTGCCCTACTGCTCCTGCATAACTGCTAGGCTTATTTTCAGCCAGAGCGCTATCAACAATAATCTTTACCGGTGCCGATTTCAACTTTACAGGAACATCTTCATATTGATAAGTATTAAAAAAGCCATCGTTGAACATGGGATCATCCATTAATAAAGACCCAAATCCTTGACTAAAAAATGGATCTTCTTCAAATATATCAGCTAAGGGGTTTCTGCGCTGGACCTTTACTTCCTTTATAAGCCTCGCTGTGCCTTCTCCTTCGGCTGGGTCTAATAATAACTCCCCTGTTCTTGTTGGAAAAAGCGCTGATTTTTTAATAGTAAAAACTTGATACTCCACACCGTCTAGTATCTCTCTTCTTGGTTTTGGCGGAGATGGTATTTCAAAATCCTGTGTCCAAAAATTATTTAAATCAGGCAACTTGGTCAAGTTAACCTCCATGGGGATGCGCGTATACAATTTATAATAAGCTGTAATTTGCTCTCCTACGCGGGCTTCAGTCTTATCTACCGTTACTTTAATGAATATGTTCTTATTCAAGTTTTGTCTGGTAACCTTCTCATTTGGCCGACTTCCCGATTGATTGATACGCTGCTGGCGTTGCTGACCTTGAGCGGAACGTTGTTGCTGTATCCAAGCACGTCTTTGTTGTGCCATTTGTTGCTGCTGGCGCATTAACTCTTCAAATGGGTCTGAATCTAAAAATGGATCCTGCACTCTTCGCCGCTGCTTGGGGGCTAGTGACCCCTTAACCACAACAATATTGGCTTGATTAGACTTAAATTTCTTAGCACGCATGGTAGCCACACCCACAGGAAAGTTTAAATTTCCGCTTCGTTTTGGCTTAAAGGCATAGGTTACACTAATGCTCATGCTAACTTCACCATCGACCATACTAATATTTTGTCCTTGAGATGGACCACCAACAATTTCAAAGTCAGATAAGCCCTGTAAGTTAAACTGATCAATGCTTTGGGCATTCTGTAATTCATATCGGATTTGTATAACATCCTCCGTACCCATTTTGTCCACGGGTACCTGAGTCTTAAATACCACTTCTTGCGCCCAAAGATTAATAGTGGAAATGAGTAAAAAAGATATGATAGAATAGGCCTTCATGAATCGTTCATGCAAGATGCCATTGAATGAATATTGCTTAAAAAGTTGGCAGTTAAACTTGCGTTAAATGAACGCCAAAAAAAGTACAATGATGCAACTTAAAATTCTCCAAGCTGGGTTGTACCTTAGGAGGCGAGTTAGCGGAAAATGAAACGACGTACATTTTTAAAAAGAAGTATCCAAGGAAGTGCACTCCTGTGCGCTAGCCAGTTTCCGTTAGCAGCCTTTGCCCAAGGTCAAAAAGAACTCTGTATATTACATACCAATGACGTACATTCTCGATTAGACCCTTTCCCAATGGATGGCGGCAAGTACCAAGGACTTGGGGGTATAAAAGCACGAGAGCGCTTAATCAGAAATAAACGACAAGAAAAAAGCAATGTACTATTATTCGATGCGGGCGATATGTTCCAAGGCACACCCTACTTTAATTTATTCAAAGGTGAGGCTGAGATAAAAATGATGAACCTGCTGGGCTATAATGCCGGCACCATTGGTAATCATGATTTTGATAATGGTATTGAGCAACTCGCCAATGTGCTTACTATAGCTGACTTCCCTCTTATTAACTGCAATTACGACTTTACCCATACTCCATTAGAGCATAAGGTACTTCCGTATAAAATATTTAAACAAGACGGACTAAAGATTGGTGTACTCGGCGTAGGCATTGAACTAGACGGCTTGGTTCTTAAGAGCCTCTATGGCCATACTAAATACAATGACCCGATTAGTAGCGCTAACAAAATGGCGGCATTGTTAAAAGAGAAGAAAAAATGTGATTATATAATTTGCCTTTCTCACTTAGGTTATAAATATGAAAGTAATAAGGTAAGTGATTTGATATTAGCCAGAGAAAGTGAAAATATTCATTTGATTATTGGTGGCCATACGCATACTTTTTTAAAAAAACCTACAGAACTTTTAAATAAAAAAAATAAAGTTGTACTCATTAATCAAGTTGGTTGGGCGGGTATAAATTTGGGAGAAATAAATATAAATTTTGACCATACGAGCAATATCAAGCACTCATCTTTTGCCCTTGTAATAAATAGCAAATAAACAAGAGCAAAAAATTTTTTTTTTACACAAAAAAATCTTTCTTTCGCTCATAGAAAACGAGGTAAGCGCAACACTTCTTTTTTTACGAAAAAATGATATTATTTTTTCATCAAACAAACTAAAAAAGAACGACAAATAATTTATGGCCAAAAGTGTAGAACAAGTATGGGAGAATTGTCTCAAAGTAATAAAAGACAATATCAGTTGGCAAGCATTTAAGACATGGTTTGAACCGATCAAAGCTGTTAGTCTTGAAGAAGATATTTTAACCATAGAAGTTCCAAGTCAGTTTTTCTACGAATGGTTAGAAGAACATTATGTGGAGCTTATTGCAAAAACAATTAAAAGAGAAATTGGCAAGAACGGCCAATTAGAATATAGAATATTAATGGAAGGGCGCAACCGCACAAATCCTGCTTCGGTAAGAGTAAGTGGCGGTAACCAGAGTAGCACACCACATAGCAATGATTATGTAGGTATGCAAAGTCAAGATGACTTCTCTATTAAGAACCCATTCGTTATTCCAGGTTTAAAACGATCACAAATTGATCCACAACTAAACCCTAATTATACTTTCGATCGCTTTGTAGAAGGTGAGTGCAATAGCCTAGCCCGCAGTGCAGGTTTAGCTGTTGCTCAAAAACCAGGCGGCACTTCATTTAACCCATTAGTGGTTTATGGAGCTTCTGGACTTGGTAAAACGCACTTGGTACACGCTATTGGGAACGAAACACGCAAGTTGCACCCTAACCGCACGGTATTATATGTAAGTGCTGAGAAATTCATTCATCAGTTTATGACGCATGCGCGTAATCATGAAATCAATGACTTTATTAATTTCTATCAACTGATTGATGTACTGATCATTGACGATATTCATTATTTCGCGCCGGCTATTAAGTCTCAGGATGCCTTCTTCTCAATATTTAATCACTTACACCAAAATGGCAAGCAGATTATCTTAACGAGTGATAAGCCGCCTAAAGATTTAAACGGCATGCAAGAGCGATTATTATCGCGCTTCCGTTGGGGCCTTAGTGCCGACTTGCAAATGCCTGACTTTGATACCCGCATGGCAATTCTTGAGCACAAGATGCGCAACGATGGTTTAGACTTACCAGCTGAGGTTGTAAAGTATCTTGCCTACAACGTACAAAACAATGTGCGTGAGATGGAAGGTGCTTTAATCTCATTATTGGCTCACTCTTCTTTAGTCAAAAAGGATATTGATTTAGACTTGGCTAAAAAAGTATTGCGCAATATTGTAAAAACAACGTCGAAAGAGGTAACGATAGATGCGATACAAAAAATGGTGTGCGAATATTACAGCATAACCTACGATAAGCTACAAGCTAAAACACGTAAACGTGAGATTGTACAAGCACGACAGATATCTATGTTCTTGGCCAAGCAGTTTACTAAGAACTCATTAAAAACAATTGGTGATCACTTTGGTGGGCGTGACCACACTACGGTAATACACTCTTGCCAAACGGTTAAAAACTTAATGGACACGGATACTTTAATTCGTGAGCAGGTAAAAGAGCTACAACAGAAAGTACAGTTGGCAGCTATTTAGAAAAATATTTACTTTAATTAAAATCCTTCCACGCTTTGCGTGGAAGGATTTTTTTTGCTTGTAAGGATAAGCACGAGAAGCTTGTGCTTTGGCTTACACCATATTGTTGCGTTATTGGATTGTACTTTATCCATTGATTTATTACATTGGGAATATAATAATATATCTCAAAGATGGAAATGGAATTTTTGCTAAGGAAAATATTATTTATATTCGTATGAACATGCGCAAATACCTCCTATAATAGATATATGCACAATGGATTTATGCACAGTGGGTTTACACGGACGTTGTAAGTAATGCGGGAATAGAGCTGAAATTGAATATTTGAACTAAAAAAGCCAACCGCACAAACAGCACATTTAGTCTTTTACCGACAAGTAAGCCAACACTCAATAAGAATTAAGAAACATAACTTAAAAAAGAGTTGAAATGATTTGAAAAAATTTATCTTGAAGCTCAATTAAAAAACATTAAAATTCAATAATTGCCAACCATAAAATGAGCAAGATAAATTCACTTATAGAGGACTTTTCAACGTCCAACCTCATTGCTTTTTTAAGAGCATCTATACCTTCCTTCAAACCGGATGATGATGATGATTTAGACCATTTATTTCAAGAGCATATTTACGACAAATACGAATCGATTGTAAAAATTGGAAAAGCAGAGATTGATAAAGACGAACTAATTGTCATTGCTTCTAAAACAAATGAGCCACTAACCGAACGTACTGGAAAAAAGAACCAATACGAAATTGCCAAAACCATTCTAAAACACGAAGTTAAAGACGCGTCTCTTTTTGTCTTTTACGATGATGAAGGCAATTTTAGATTCAGTTTTGTTAAGGCAAATTATTTAGGAACAAAAAGAGATTTTACAGACTTTAAGCGTTACTCCTATTTTGTAACACCAAGTCAAACAAATAAAACATTCATCAAACAAGTTGGTAGTTGTAATTTCAATTCACTAAATGAGATAATACAAGCATTTAGTGTTGAACCATTAAACAAACAATTCTATCAAGATATTGCGAAATCTTTTTACGGATTAATTGGTGGAAAAGTGAAAATCGGAAGTAGAAATTTAGAGTTTGATACCGCTTTAAAATTACCATCAAAACCAGTAGAAACAAACAGAAAAATATACCAAGAATTTGCAGTACGCTTAATTGGTAGAACTATTTTTTGCTGGTTCTTAAAAAGTAAAAAATCTGAAAATAGTATTCCACTTGTACCTGAAAGTTGGTTGTCTTCAAAAACTGTTGTTGAAACCAATAACGCGCAACACAACTATTATCATTCGGTTTTAGAAAAACTATTCTTTTTGGTTTTAAATAAAAAACAAGCCGACAGAAAAGATTACGAATTACCAAACGACCAAGAACTTATTCCATTTTTAAATGGTGGACTTTTTGAAGCACAAACAGATGATTTCTTCCCTACCAATGGCACAGGCATACATCAAATTTCATTTGACTTAAAGATCCCTAACCAATGGTTTATTGAGCTTTTTGAAGTTTTAGAACAGTACAATTTTACCATTGATGAAAACAGCATCTACGATGCAGAAGTGAGCATTGACCCAGAAATGCTCGGTACCATATTTGAAAATCTACTAGCTGAAATAGACCCAGATACTGAAAAAAGTGCACGAAAAGCCACAGGTAGTTTCTATACACCAAGAGAAATTGTAGATTATATGATAGAGCAATCTTTGGTGCAATACTTAAAAACCAAAGTCGATACTGAAAACGAAGAACAACTTTTAGAACTATTTAAAGAAGGTGGCGAAAATAAATTTAACCCAACAGAAACTAAAAATATATTAGAAGCTTTAAGCGATGTGAAAATATTAGACCCAGCTTGTGGTTCTGGTGCTTTTCCAATGGGAGCTTTACAAAAAATAATTAATGCTTTACAAAAGTTGGACCCAGACGCTTCTTGGTGGAAAGAAAAGCAAGTAGCAAACGTGCCAAATGCACTTGCCAAACAAATGCTTAAAGAAAAGCTAGATGGCGAAAGTGCAGATTACGTGCGTAAATTGGGTGTCATACAAAACTCGATTTATGGTGTAGATATACAACCCATTGCAGCTGAAATTTCTAAACTACGTAGCTTTCTGTCATTGGTTATAGATGAAACTATTATTGACGAAGCAGAAAACAGAGGCATACAAGCTTTACCTAACTTGGAATTTAAGTTTGTTACTGCCAATACCTTGATTGGGTTACCTGAAGAAAAAAATCAACAATTTGGATTGTTTGACAACTACGAAGAAGTACAGAAATTAAAAGCGTTACGTGCCGAATACTTACAAAGCCACGGTAATAAAAAAATAAAAATTAAAGAACGTTTTTTAAAAGTGCAAAAAAAAGCTTTTAAAAAAGATAGTAATTTATTTACAGATATAAATAGTAGAAGTTTTTTAATTACAAGCTGGAACCCATTTAAAAACGAACCATCTACTTGGTTTGACCCAGAATGGATGTTTGGTGTTGAAAAATTTGATATCGTAATTGGAAATCCACCTTATGTTGATTCTGAAACGATGGTTTCTAGAGACCCTGACTTTAGAGAAAAACTCAAGGTAAACTACAATTATACATCAGGTAATTGGGATTTGTTTGTAGTTTTTATTGAAAGTGGAATCAACTATTTAAAAGCAAATGGAATATTCAGTTATATAATTCCTAACAAATTAATTAGTGCCAAATATGCAAAGACAGCTAGAGAAGAAATTAATGAATTAGGCTTAATTGAAATTAGGGATTATTCAAGAATTAACGTTTTTGTTAATGCAGATGTATATCCAATTACTATCACTCTAAAAAATAATTCTACGCTGATGCATTCATCAAAGTTTACCATAATGAAAAGTTTAACGGAAGTAAAGAATTGTAATATTGTTGAAAACACGACAATTACTGATACTCTATGGGATAAATACTTTTATGACACTAATGTATTTAAACTGTTAATAAAACTAAGTAGTTACAATACATTATTAGATTTAGGAATAGAGATTACTGGTTCAGCAACTGTATCTGAAGCATACAAAATAAAAGAAGTGCTTTTTGATGAAGAATTTGATAATGATAGTTTTAAATTAATAAACACAGGCACAATTGACCCTTATCAATCATTATGGTCAATTAAAAACACACAATATATTAAAGATTCATATGTCTTTCCAAGAGTAAAAAAGGAAGATATTAATTCCATTAATGTTAATAGATATAATCAATCGGTATCTGCTAAAATAATTATAGCAGGTATGTCAAATAAAATAGAAGCATTTTTAGACATAAACGGCGATTATTTGGCTGGTAAATCTACAAGTATAATTTTAGATGAAAAAGAAAAACTATTATATCTACTTGGTTTATTAAATTCCAAACTTGTGTCATTTTACATAAACAAAGTTTTACACTCATTAAAAATGGCTGGTGGCTACTTAAATATAAACAACAATGTTTTAAAGAAAATTCCTATTGTAAATGAATTCAATAACTTATTAATTAAACAGGTAGTTTTAATAATGAAAAACCTTAATGATGCAGAAAGCCATATTGAGAATTTAGATTTACTTATTTATAAGGATTTCAATTTGAATTATGCAGAAGTTAAAATTATAGACCCAGAAATTAGTCTAACAGAAGAAGAATACAATAACTACCAAGTAAATTAATGGGCAATAATTTTATAACGAAAAAGAAGCAACGCTTAAAAAGCGTTTAGAAAAATTAATATTAAAAGTAGCATAATGAGTAAAGAAACCGCCATACAGTTATTTGAGGGACAAAAAGTAAGAACCCAATGGAATGAGTCTGAAGAAAAATGGTACTTTTCAGTCATAGACGTAATAGCTATTCTTACAGAAAGTAAAGATGCTACCGCTTATTGGCGTAAGCTAAAACAACGTTTAAAAGCAGAAGGAAACCAAACCGTGACAAATCTTCACGGTTTGAAAATGGTTGCCAAAGATGGCAAAATGCGTAAAACAGATGTAGCGGATACTGAGCAGTTGTTTCGTTTAATACAAAGTGTGCCATCGCCCAAAGCAGAACCCTTTAAACTATGGATAGCAAAAGTTGCCAGAGAACGTATAGATGAAATAGAAGACCCAGAAATAGGTTTTGATAGGTTAATGGAAACGTATCTTAAAAAAGGGTATAGTAAACAATGGATTAATCAACGATTAAAAAGTATAGAAGTACGCAAAGAGCTTACCGATGAGTGGGAAGAAAGAGGCGTTAAAAAAGGGGTGGAATATGCTATACTTACTAATGAAATTACCAAAGCTTGGAGTGGTTTAGATGTTAAAAAATACAAACAGCTAAAAGGCTTAAAAAAAGAAAATCTGCGAGATAATATGAGTAATTTAGAACTCGTACTCAATATGCTAGCAGAAGCTACCACTACCGAAATTAGTAAAGAAAAAAAGCCTAAAAATTTTACTGAAAACAAAAAAATTGCCATACAAGGTGGCACCATTGCAGGAAATACAAGAAAAGAAATAGAACAAAAAACAGGCAAAAAAGTAGTTAACAAACTTTCTGCGAAAGATTATTTAGACAACAAAAAGGAACTGGAATAAAGTAAATTAATGAGCAACAATTTTATCACCAATAACGAAAAAGAAGCAACGCTAAAAAAGCGTTTAGAAAAACTAATTTTCGCTAGTCAAGAATTAAAATTCTTGGTAGGCTTTTTCTACTTTTCGGGTTGGCAAGAAATCTATAAAAAACTACAAGACAATCCAGAGGTAACACTCAAAATTTTAGTCGGTTTACAAGTAGATAAATATTTAAGCACTATTGTAGAAGTAGGTTTACAAGACGATAGCTTAAGTCAAGAAGAACACTTTGCACAGTTCATCAAATCTATGGGTCTTGCCATTAACAATGCCGAAATGGACAATGAAGCTTTCTATAATCAAATAGAATTCTTTATTACACTATTAGACGAAGGAAAACTAATTATTCGTAAAACGCTAAATCCAAATCACGCCAAAGTATATTTATTTAGTTATAATGATATATTGGCAGACACATTAGATAGTAAAGGACAATTCATCACAGGAAGTAGTAATTTAACCAAAGCAGGTTTACGAAGTCAAGAAGAATTTAATGTAGAAATAAAAGACTATGGTTTTGAAACTGCCGAAGCCTATTTTGATGATTTATGGGAAACAGCAGTTCCAATAACAGAAGCAGAAAACGGAACCAAAATAATTATTGATTTCCTAAAAAATAAAAGTCAAGCTTCACTTATAACACCTTTTGAAGCTTATGCATTAATTTTAAAAACCTATATAGAACTTCAAGAAGCAAAAAAAATTAGTGATGCGATAACAAGATTGCTAGATGAAAATGGCTTTGAAAAATACCAATATCAATTAGACGCAGTAAATCAAGCACTTAATGTTATAGAAACTTATAACGGAGTTATAATTGCAGATGTTGTTGGTTTAGGCAAATCCGTGATTGCCTCATTGATTGCTAACCAAATGGGCAAAAGAGGTTTAATTCTTTGTCCACCTGGTTTAATTGGTAGCAAAAAAGAAAACTCTGGTTGGTGGGAATATTGGAATCGTTTTAAACTCTACAACTGGGATGTTGAAAGTTCGGGAAATCTAGAATCGGTTGCAGAAAGCATTCAAAAAAACAATTTAGAATATCAAGTAATAATAGTTGATGAAGCACACAAATTTAGAAATCAAGATACTTCAGCCTATGAAGCTTTGATGGATATTTGTAGAGGAAAGCAAGTCATTCTGTTAAGCGCTACACCATTCAACAATTCGCCAGCAGATGTATTTTCATTATTAAAGCTGTTTATAGTTCCAGGAGCTTCTGGCATTACTATTGAAGCCGATTTAGAAGGAAGATTTAATGCTTATAACTATCGTTTCAAAAGATTATCTAATATTTTAAAAAACCATAATTCAGACAATCAAGAAAAAAGAGAAAAGGCAAAGAAAGATTACATAAAAATGTTTGGCGACAGTGAGCTTGAAATAACAAGGGTAAAAGCAGATGTTGCAAAAATGGCGAATGATATTAAAAACATTATCACACCAGTTGTTATAAGAAGAAACCGTTTAGACCTTAAAACAGATTTTGAATATAAAAAAGAAATAAGCAATCTATCAGAAGTAAGAGACCCAGTAGAACAGTTTTATGAATTATCGGCTGAACAATCGGATTTCTACAATAGAATTATACGAGATTATTTTTCGGGAACTGGTCATTTTAAAGGAGCAATTTATAAGCCAAATGAATATGAAAGATTAAAGGAAAATGAAGACAAGCTTTCAGAAGACGATAACAGAGCATTTCAACAACAGCGAAACTTATTTGACTTTATGAGACGTTTGTTAGTAAAACGTTTTGAGAGTTCTTTTGGTGCATTTGAAAAAAGTATTCAACGCTTTTTACGTACCAATAGAATGGTATTATCATTTATTGAAAAATCTGGCAAGTATGTAATGGATAGAAAAGTGATTGAGAATATTTATGATGATACTGATGATGCGGACGATTTCACTTATGAAGCCATTAAAGAAGCATTAGAAGAGTTTGAACGCAATGCTATAAACCATACTAAACCAAAACACACTAAAATCTATGACATTAATTCTTTCCAATTTAAAAAGGAATTTATAGATGATATAAAAAATGACATCAACCTTTTTGAACATATTGAACAAGAAATTATAGATTTAAATATTATTAAAAATGACCCAAAACGCGATGCAGTTTTACAAACGATAAAAGAAGTATTAAATAAAGAATCAAATCCAAGAAGAAAGATTATTTTATTTTCAGAATACACAGATACTGTTAGACATCTTCAAAAATATTTTGAAAAGGAATTATTAGGTCGAGCAATATTTTGTGATGGTGGAATTACTAAAAAGTTTGCAAAGGAATTAGATGCTAACTTTAATGCAAAATATAAAGAGCAAGTTGATGATTTCGATGTGTTAATCACGAGCGATAAACTTTCAGAAGGTTTCAATTTAAATAGAGCTGGTTTAATAATCAATTATGATATTCCTTGGAATCCAACTCGCGTCATACAAAGAGTTGGTCGTATCAACAGAATGAGTGTCAAAGTTTTTGATGAATTGTTTATTTACAACTTCTTCCCTACTGACCAAGGTGCTGACATTGTTAAAAGTAGAGAAATTGCTCAACAAAAAATGTTTCTAATACATAGTGCTTTAGGAGAAGATTCTAAAATTTTTGATGCAGACGAAGAGCCAATACCATGTGGATTATTCAGTAAAATAAGTACAAACCCAGAAGAAAATGATGAGTTAAGTACAAGTACTATCATTCGTAATGATTTCAACGAAATTATTGAATCACATCCAGAGGTAATCAAAAAGATTAGTGATTTACCAAACCGAGTAAAAACAGCAAAATTATTTAACGATAATAATGTAGTTGTATTAAGAAAAAAAGGAATGGCTTTATTTTCAATTGTGCATCAATTCGAGAATAAAAAACCGAATGACAAGCCATCTGAAAAAACCTTTGAGGAATTAATTGAATTTGTGAAATGTGGTCCTGTTGAAGAACGACAGCCATTAAATAGTTCGTTTTGGAATTCATATGAAGAAATAAAAGCGTTCAAACCGAAATACAAATCTGGTAGGAGTGAACTGGCATTAGAAAACCAAGCGAACATTGCATTGAAAACACTTCTTAAAGAAAAGAGAGAAGATTTAAACCAAGAATTGATTTCCTTTATTGATACACTTTTAAAAGACATTAAAAAATATAAAACTTTACCAAAATACACATTGAGACAACTAAAACTTTCAACGAATGAAAGCAGTTTTGACGAATTGATTACGAATATTAAAGATTTAAGAAGAAGATTAGGAAATGATTATCTGAATGTGATTTTGAGTCGAATTGATAATATTGAAAATGATGTAATAATTGCGGTTGGAAATAAAAAGAGTCCTGAATAAAACCAACGCTTAAGGCCATACACATTCGCAATTCGCTTCAGCCACGACACAAGCCAAAAATTGCAAAAGAGTACGTCTTGCCAACGCTCAAATTTGAACTAAATAACAAACAGCGGAAAACAAAGCAGAACGTGAAAAGCACTACTTACAACAACGTGCATAAGAAATAGCTATTATATGCTATCTGAGAGGTTTTTATACATTTACAGAGTTCGCCAAATTTTTAATTTGGTTATATTCATAAAAGAAAATTAAACTTGTGCTAAATCCGAAAAGTAAGCGTTTATTTATACGCCACGTTTTTAGGGAAGGCTAAATCGCACTCTTCAAACCGAAACCCTCCATGTTTATTTACATCTTGTATATAAACATGGAGGGTTTTTTTCGGACCTTGATAGCTACGTTTATAACAGCTACTCAGCTAAATTTTTTATTTAAATAAAGATGAACTAAATTTAGAACATGGATAAAGCAACATGTGCAGCAAAAGAACCAATAGCCTTAACAATGGAAAAAGACAAGAACTACGCTTGGTGTACTTGTGGCCTCAGTGATAAGCAACCATTATGCAATGGTGCACATAGCGGCACGGCATTTAGACCCATGATCATTAAGTCTGAAGAAGAGAAGGAAGTATATCTATGCCAATGTAAGCAAACGAAAAACCCTCCGTACTGCGATGGCAGTCACAATAGTTTGTAATTTAAAGGCTACTTTTCGGGTTGACCTTGGCCGTACTTAACAAAAATACGAAGGTATATGGCTCTTGAAAATCGCATGAGTATGGGTTGCATCAATACCATAAATGCAATGGCAATGGCTAAGAAAATAAAAATAGAATTGTCATTAAAATCAAAGCCATAGGTAAAGGCAAAAATAACCGCCAGCATAATGATAAGCCCTACACTTATACCATAACTGATATATCCTGTACCGAACCAAAAGCCTTTTTCTAACTCGAACTTCAGCTCGCATTCTGTGCAACGCACGGGCATATCTAACATTTTGCCCAATGGAAAGATACTTGGGCTGTTAAACATATTACCCTTTCTACAATTCGGACATTTTAATTGGAGTAAACTTTTTAATGCTGAGGGTTTTTTAGTCATAAGTTATTAAGCAAAGGTACTACCGTTTAAAATTGAAGTCTGTAACTTTTGATACAGAGGAAATATTAATCATTATGTTTTTCACCAATTTGTTGGCGCCACATAGCGTAATACAGCCCTTTGTCAGCTACTAATTTTTCGTGGCGACCTGTTTCAATAATCTTTCCTTTTTCTAATACATATATTCTATCGGCATGCATAATCGTACTTAATCGGTGAGCGATAAGTATATTTATTTGCGTACGCGATTGTGATATTTTCTTAATAGTATTGGTGATAGACTCTTCCGTTAAGCTGTCTAGCGCACTAGTAGCCTCATCGAACACTAAAAGTTTTGGATTTCTTAATAGCGCTCTTGCAATAGAAAGGCGCTGCTTCTCTCCTCCCGAAACCTTCATGCCGCCTTCTCCAATAGAAGTATCCAAGCCTTTTTCTGCACGTTCCATTAAGTTACTAGCCGATGCTTTTTTTAAAGCAATTTTCATTTCCTCGTCCGTAGCATCCGGTTTTACGAACATTAAATTTTCTCGAATAGTACCTGCAAACAGTTGTGTATCCTGCGTAACAAAGCCAATCTGATGACGAAAGGTATCATAGTCAATGGTATTATAACTAATACTATTGTATTGAATATCTCCTTCATCAGGCTTGTATAAGCCTACTAATAATTTTACCAAAGTAGTTTTACCACTACCGCTTGGACCCACGAAGGCAATGGTCTCACCAATATCTGCACCAAAACTTATATTATCGAGCGCCTTAGACTTTGCCGTATTATGCTTGAAGCTCACCGCTTTAAATGCCAACTTCTTTATTCCTTCAATATGTACAGGATTTTCTGGCTTTTGCTCAATAGGCGTATCCATAAGCGTTTGAAAATTATTGAGTGAAGTTTGTGCTTCGCGGTATGAGATAATAATATTGCCTAGTTCCTGCAAAGGAGCAAATAAGAAGAAACTAAAAAACTGGAAGGTAAATAACTGACCCACTTTAATCTCAGCACCAAACACAGCTAACAATAATATAAATACAATGGCTTGACGCATAAAATTAATAACGGTTCCTTGAATAAAAGATAAGGAGCGAATACTTTTTACTTTCTTCAATTCAAGAATTAGAATTTTCATCGTGGTAGAATTTAGTCGCCCAATTTCTTGATTAGTCAATCCAAGACTACGCACCAATTCTATATTGCGCAAGCTTTCGGTGGTAGCTCCTGCTAAGGCAGTTGTTTCGCCCACAATTACTTTTTGTATATATTTTATTTTTTTAGAAATAAAACTCATAAGCAAGCTCAACACCACAACACCCGCCAGGTATACTAAAAGTATCTTAGGAAAATAAAGGATAGAGTAAATAGAAATAAAGGTGACTGTAACCACAGAGGTAAATAGAATATTGATAAAGTAGGTGATGAATTTTTCGCAATCAATGCGCACCTTTTCCATAACAGCCAATGTCTCACCACTGCGTTGATCTTCAAATTTTTTAAAGGGAAGTTGCAGGGCATGTTTTAAACCATCGGTATATACATCCGCACCAAATTTTTGAACAACAGAGTTAACCGTATAGTCTTGAAAAGCTTTGGCAATACGACTGACCATAGCTACACTGATAAGTATGAGCGTAAACTGACCAATGACTTGCATATACTCCCAACGCGCCATTGTGATATGCTCATAATAACCTTGCTCATTAATTACGCCCGTATCCCAGATTGATTTGGCTCTATCAATCATTTTCCCAAAAAAAACAGGGTCAAGTAACGAAAAACCTTGATTTAAGGCAGCCAATATAAAGGACAAGAATACCAAGCCCTTATAGCGCTTGAGGTAGGAGAGTAATAATTTCATTAGAGCCGCAAAGGTAGCTTTCTATCAGGGGAAAAGCTTCAGAGACAAATGCCAAATATCAATATGACATAGAAAATACTAAGCAGTAAATCCTTGCTGCTAAGAACTCCGATTTACCTTTGTATTGTGAAAAAACTGAATTGGCGCACCTTAATTTTTGGTATTGGTATCGTACTTATCATTCCCGTCATTTGCTTTCTGGCATTAAGAAGTACAGGACATACGGGTCATATCCAACGTCCGGGCAACTTTGCCATAGATAGTGTTGTTCAAAAGACCGTTGACGGCAAAACCGTGAATGATACAATATGGCACACGATTAAGGATGAAGTATTTATTGACCACTTAAATGATACCATACATATTGCTTCAGATTACCCGGGTAAGATATTATTAGTCAATTTCTTTTTTACAACTTGTACAACCATCTGCCCTACACTTACCTATCATATGGAAAGGTTACAAGGCGGATTTAAAAAACGAGATACAAGTATGCAACTCATATCCATATCTGTTGATCCTGAAACAGATGACGTTGCAACCTTACGCGAATATGCTGATATTCATTCCTCGGACCACGATACTTGGAGCTTCTTAACGGGAGAGAAAAAAAGAATTTATGATTTTGCAAGAAACGAATTACGCTTAAAGGTACCAGAAGGTACGGGCGGCGACGATGACTTTATTCATCCCAATGAAATTGTATTAATTGATAAGTATAGGAATATACGTGGTTACTATAACGGTTTAGACTCTATGGATGTTAAACGCTGTATTGACGAACTAGCCGTAATCATGGTTGAGAAAAACAAAATTCACGAAAAGAGTAGAAGATAATGATATTATGTTGAAACCAATATTTAAAAAGAACGATAAGAAAGCACATATTACAATTTGGGTATTTTCAGTAGTCATTTTTGCAGTAATTAGTTATATCGAAACGATAAAACTTGATGTAAACTTACCTTTTAACCCACATATATTTGCAGGGCTAAGTGCTTTTATTAACTCTATAGTGGCTGTGCTTTTAGTCATTGCCCTAATTTTTATAAAGCAAAAAAAGTTTGAATCGCATAAAAAAACAATGTTAGGCGCTATGGGTATTTCGGTACTCTTCTTACTTTTTTATGTGCTTCATCATTTGTTTTCTGGACCAACACTCTATGGCGATTTAGATCATAGTGGTATAGTTACCGATGCCGAAATTGCAACCGCAGGTATTTCAAGAACAATCTATCGTTTTATTATGGCTACTCATATTGTGCTCGCCGGTGTAATTATGCCTTTTGTTCTATACACTGCTTATCGAGCTATGATTGGTGAGTATAGCGTGCACAAAAAAATAGCCAAATGGACATTTCCTATTTGGCTATACGTTGCTATTACTGGCGTAATTGTATATCTTATGATATCACCCTATTATAATTAGTTTTTTGTAAATGGATAAGTAGTCTTATCTGAAGCAGTAATTATTGTTATTAAATAAGACCCATTGGCCAAGCTTTCTATTGGCAGCTGGGCCACTTCATTATTCAATGCCATTCTTCCTTGCTGTATTGTCTGACCGCTAATATCTGTTAATACGTAGCGCACTTCCTGTGCTTTGTAAGAAAGCATTTTAATGTTCAATACATTTTGTGCAGGATTAGGGTAAATATAATTATTGGTCAAGTCGTTGCGCTTTAATAGGATAATACGAGAATAATACTCCCTACCATCCATGTCCTTTATTTTTAACCTATAATAAGTTGCATTAGATAGAGATCTGTCATGAAGATAAGAATAGTCGTTAAAAGCTATGCCACCTTGAGCATTTACCTCATGCAGGCTTTTAAAATGAGCAGCATCTAAACTATATTGTAACTCATAAGAATCAATAGATGTTTCTAACTCCGTACGCCAAGTAATATGGTTACCACTTCCGTCAATAGCAGCATCAAACGCTATTAGATACATAGGCAATGGCACACAAGGATTAGCAATAATAGTCATAGGTGCAGGGCTTGGCAGGCAATTGGTAGTTGTACTAAAAGCCATTTTATAACTACCAGCAGCAATATCAGCAGCAGATAAAGCAATTACATTAGAGCCATTAGAAGTGGAAAAGTGCATGACTTTACTATTATCTATCACATGCCCCATTCCATGACCATGACCTAGCTCGTGCAAGGCTACTTCCTGAAAACTAAATTGTACTGATGTCGTGCCCGTTTCATTAAAATTCCAAGCTAAAGCACCAGGAGCTGTTGGAAATTGAACATCTACCTCGGCTACTCTCCAATACGTATCGTGCATATTACAAGCGCCTGTTGAGGAGGCTGTTGTGCGAGTAGTGGCACGCCCCAAAACACCAGAAGGTAATGAATTGTCATAAATAACAATAGACTCTCCGTCACTGGCAAAACCTGTACTTGTTCCATTGTCAAGGTCTAAATCAAAATTAACAGAGGTGCCACAACGCCATGTGCTCAATGCTCGGCGAAAGGCATCTTTTGCCCCGGCATCATTAAAGAAATCGGCCGAGCCAGCGGTAGACATTTTAAATGTATAACCACCACTTCCATTAAGGTCTGCTAATTTTATTTTCTGTCTTGTACTTTGTGCAAAACCATTGAACGTACTAAATGTACTAATCAGTGCCCAATCTATTGTAATAGATGCCGTTCCTTGACTCACATTACTTGCATTAAACACTTCCATAACGCCTGTTCCAGCACTACGCGGAATTTTAATTCTAATTTGCGTATTAGTCCAAGATAGTATATCGCTTGGTGCACCATATCGAGAGTAAAAACCCGACGAACTTCCAGGAAAGGTAAAGGCCACCGCACCACCTTGATCTGCATCTCTAAACTGAATAGTACCAGCTGTTGTACCAAAACCACTACCATTAATAATCATTTCCAAAGCAGGATCCTCGGCAGTTCCTGAAGAGAAAGTGCTCGTTGTAATATTATTACCATCCGCTACAGAGGTAACCGCCGCTGTTTTATTAGAACGGATAGGTTCTATTAAATCAAGCAGTGTAACTACATTATTCGTTTTAGGGGAAATGCATTCGTTTCCACAAAGTCTATTTAATTGCTGGAACAGTTCGGTGGTCGTCCATGGTTGTTCTGGCCTGGCCACATCTGACCAATTATTGTAGGTACGTATAAAAGCTCCTTGAATAGAAGCCGTTGCTTTTACTTGCATAAAGCTTCCATTATTAGGATAAGCTGCGTTCATCTCATCTTCATTGGCAGGGCTTAGTATAAATATACCCTCTTGGTTAAGGTCCAAACTTATAGATGGCATGGTTACTTGTCTTTCATAACCTATAGTACCTCCTAGCGATACAATACCTAGTTGTGTAATGGCTGACTGCCCTTTCCAATAACCCTGCACATCTATTGTATGCATGGTATAAATATTTGTGTGCGATTGGTTCCAATAAGATTCTGTTGCAACAACTTTACCCAAGGCTATGATTTGACCTTCGCTCACTCTTTGGTTTAAAGATTGAGGAGCAATTTTTGCCTGAAGGCTAGAACAAAAGAGAATGAAAAGGAAGAATAGTAAAGTTTTTTTCATAGATTCGGTTTAATCATAAAAGTACAAATACATTGTTTAATTGGCAAACGGCAAAGATTATTGACATACAACCGGTTACGGAACAGACTTCTATTTTTAAACTGGAAGTATTAGCTGCCACGACCATCAATTTTATACCGGGTCAGTTTATAACCTTTGATTTACCCATTTCTGAAAAGAAAACACAACGCTTAAAAAGTTACTCCATTGCGTCGCACCCGCATGAAAGTAATATTTTAGAATTAGTCATAGTAAAAATTGATGGTGGACTGGGCACAGAATTTCTTTTTGATAAAGAAAAATGCAAGGTGGGTACGGAGTTAAAATTTCGCGGTCCCTTGGGCGTATTTAACTTACCCAAAGACTTATCAATGCCTCATTACTTTATATGCACAGGTACAGGTGTTGCGCCATTTAGAAGTATGATTAAGTATATACATGCCAGTAATATTCCATACAACGAATTAAATTTAATTTTTGGGACACGTACTAAAGCTGACATCCTATACCATGATGAACTGCAAGCCCTTTCCCAAGAAATGGACAACTTTAATTATCACATAGCACTATCTCGCGAGGAATGGAATGGCAAAAAAGGATACGTGCATGCATTGTATCAATCACTAGCACCTCGGAACGAATCGGTACAATTTATGCTTTGTGGCTGGAGACCAATGATAGATCAAGCACGCAAGGAATTAATAGCATTAAATTATGATAAGAAACAAATTCATTTTGAACTTTATGGTTAATTTTACAGACAATGAAGTTTTCCTTAAGTCTGTTTCTATTCGTTATTATTTCTAGTCAAGCTTTTGCTCAAACAGTTGTTAGCCGGAAGATTGCTCAACGCCACGATAAATATAACAACGGTACATGGGAAGGACAAGATTCAATTATTTTTAATTACACAGCAACAACCGGTTTAGAAACATTTAGACAAGCGCTCAAAGGCAATGCTAACATTTGGGAAAATGCATATAGAAGCACACAGCAATATGATTTTAACGAAAATCTATTATCTCGCACAAGACAAAACTGGATAAATAGTGCATGGGTCAACAGCTCAAAATACTCTTACACTTACGATGCCAATAATAACAGAACACAAACTTTGTATCAAACATGGGATGCCACTAATAACGTTTGGAAAAATACAGGACGAAACGACTACTCATTCAATAGTTTAAATAATGAAACTTTAATTGAAGGGTTTATTTACCAAAATAATATGTGGAAAAATTTTACTCGAAAAGAAACTACCTACTTCGGAGACTCTTTAGTGAAAGAAACAAGCACATACAATTGGTTTAATAATATGTGGCAGCCCAACGAAAAGAAAAACTACACTTACGTACAACAATACATAACTTCAATTGATGTATCCATTAATAATAACGGCATATGGATGCCAAACACAAGAATTGAATACTTAGTGAATACTAATTTTAACCCGGCTATTACAGTAAAAACGACTTACTTAGATAGAGATACATCAAGTAATCTGTGGGTGCCAAATAATAGAGTGGATTATAGTTTCAACGGATCTACTTTAGAATCAGAACTTTATCAAACATATAATAAAACCAACAACTCCTGGTCTGATGATAAACGTATTACCTATATAAACAACGCCAACCAGCAAGCTGAAACTATTACAGAAGAAGTAAACAATAACGGTTGGGTAAATAATACCAAGTCTGAAAGACAATATAACAGCCAACAACTATTAGAAATTCAAAACGATTATACTTGGAGCAACAGCTGGAACAATGATAAAGAAATAAGCTATCAATATAATAGTGATGACAGTCTAACATATCGTTTAACCAAAGAATATGGTTCGACAAGTTTTACTCCAATAGCACAAGACTTCTTTTACTATAATAAGTTCACCGTTGGCATAAATGATTTTTATCAAGAAGGCTTGTCTTTAAATCTTTATCCAAATCCTGCAAATCAAGTTATTCATTATACATTGCCTACTACACAACAAGCTTCATTTAATGAGGCGATCTATTCTATAGAAGGAAAATTGGTTTGGTCAAGAACTGGCAACAAGCAAGCTACTCAAGAAATAGATATTGCAAGCTTACCAAGTGGTCAATACATTATTAGAATAGAAACTAATAAAGGTGCCTTTACATCTAGTTTTATAAAAAATTAGTCTCGATAATACACGCGTTTAACGCGCTGCGAGACACTTGTAATAATCTCATAGGGAATAGTGTTAGACCATTCTGCCAATTTTTTTACACTTAACCCCTCTCCAAATATTGTTACTTCGCTACCTGCCTTGAGGTTATGTATATGGCTAACATCAACCATAATCATATCCATACATACATTACCTACAACGGGTGCAAACTTGCCATTGATGAGTACCTTTCCCTTCCCTTGACTAAATGCCCTTCCATAACCATCGGCATAACCAATGTTGATGGTGGCAATTTTCATTTTTTCTTTTACCTCGCCTACTCGGCCATAGCCAACTGTTTCGCCCGGCTTCAATTCCTTTATTTGAGAAATCCGAGCCTTCAAAGAGCTAATCTGTTGTAACTGCTTACTTAAAGTTTCATCTCCACTTAGACCATAAAGCCCAAGACCCAAACGCACCATATCATATTGCAAATCAGAATGCCTTGCAGCACCACTGCTGTTGCACAAGTGCTTAATAACACTATATCCAAGAGCTGCTTCTATCTTCTCAGTCATGACTTCAAAACGCTTCGCTTGCTCTTGAGTAAAACTATCTAGCGCTTTATCATCACTACCCACTAAGTGCGAGAATACAGATTGTACTTGGAACAATTCTTTATTATCTAATAGCAATGTCATAAAGCGATTTAGATCTTTTTCTTCCACACCTAATCGATGCATACCTGTGTCTAACTTAATATGTACTGGCATTTTTTTTCCCTGAGATTGCAATATGTTTATAAAAGACTGAAGCAACTCTAAGGAATAAATTTCGGGCTCCAATCGATAATGTTGCATAGCAGCTAGGCTAGTTACCGTTGGGTTTAACACTAGGATAGGCAGTTCTATACCATTCCGTCTTAACTCAATACCCTCATCGGCATAGGCTACTGCCAAGTAATCTACACCATGATGTTGTAATATATTAGCTATCTCATAAGAACCGCTTCCATAAGAAAATGCCTTAACCATAGCCATAATCTTTGTTGCAGGTTTTAATCGTTTCTTATAGACATTAATATTATCAATCAATGCTGATAGATTAATAGACAATACTGTCTGATGTATTTTATCTTCTAGCCTATTTACAATTCGTTCAAAGGCAAATTTTCTTGCACCCTTAATTAAAATGGCTTCGTGCTCAAATTCCTCATGATCAAAACCAGTGATAAAACTTTCAGTATCATTAAAGAAATAAGTTTCGGTTGAGAGATGGTCAAATAATTTTTTATTAGCGACTAAGTCAGGACCAATCAATATAATTTTATCTAACGCATAGGATTTGCATATGGCTACAACTTCTTTATAAAGTGATGCTACATCTTTATGCTGCAAAATGTCTGACAATATTAATGACTTCTTATTGTGTTGTTTTTGCTGATTCAAAAAATCTAGTGCTATCCTTAGTGAAGCAGTATCAGCACTATAACTATCATTAATTAAAGTGCAATCATTAATGCCTTCCTTTAATTCTAAGCGCATACTTACAGCAGGCAGCTGAGAAAATTGAGGTGCAAAAACTTCATGCTTTTTACCCAAGGCAAGCAATGTAAGCCAACAGCTCATAGCATTATCAATATATGCTTTGTCTAAAAAAGGAATAGAGATGCTTAATAACTCGCGCTTATAATAAGCACTTATAGTTGTTGTATGTCCAGTAGTTACAATTTCTTCGATCTGCAAGGAAGCCTCCTTGTGGTAGCCCCAAGTGTAAAATTGTTGTGCTGCACTATTTAAATTTTTCAGTATCGCTTTATCAATCATTGCATCATCCTTGCAATAAATCACTATTTTACTTTCATTAAAAAGAACTAGCTTTTCTTCAATTTTCTGTTTTAAATTTTCAAAGCCTTCGTCATGAGCTGCTCCAATCATTGTAAATATTCCAATGCTAGGCTTTATGATTTTTTCTAAATGTTGCATAGCACCCGCTCTAGAAATGCCCGCTTCAAAAAGACCCATAGTATGCTGCTCATTTATATTCCATACCGATAATGGCACGCCTAATTGCGAATTATAACTGCGTGGGTTTTTTACAACATCCTCATCCGATAATAGCTGGCTCAGCCATTCTTTTACAATCGTTTTTCCATTACTACCTGTAATACCAATTACTGGAATATTAAACTTAGCTCTATGCTGTGCAACCAATAATTGTAAGGCACGCAAGGTATTAGGCACTTGAACAAAACTAGCTTCGGGAAAGGCCGATACTTCTATAGCATCTTGTATTAAAAAAGAACGCACACCTTTCTTATAGACTTCATTGATAAATTGATGGGCATTGCGCGACTTCGTTACCAATGCAATAAATAGTGACTGCTGAGGTGCATATATTTTGCGACTATCTGTAAGTAGCAAATGAATGGGCAAGGCCTCATTATTTTCTTGCAACAATTGACCATTGCACAAACGAGCTATGTCATTTATATCATACATTAATTAGTAACTTCTTTATCGTTAAAGATTGAATAAACAATAGCAAAACCTAAGACCGAAATAATAACACCGAAGGAAACCAACGGGCTTAATATATCATGCAAGTCATGAAAAAAGTAGCACAGTAAAATCTTAAGCCCTATAAAAGCTAAAACAACAGATACCCCTTGTTGCACATAATCAAACTTGTCTTTAAGCTTAAGCAATATAAAATACAAGGCTCGTAAGCCTAGGATTGCAAAAATATTACTAGAATACACTACTAGCTTATCTGTAGTAATAGCCAGTACTGCCGGTATGGAATCAACCGCAAATATCAAATCCGAAAAACCAACCATTACAACCGCTAAGGATAAGATGGTAAAGTACTTTTTACCATTAATAGTCTTAACATATTTCCCTTCACTAGGCTCTTCTGTAAAGCGCAAATAATTATTAAAAAACTTATAGAGCTTACCATCTTTAATATCTTGCTCTTCCTCTTTTTCAAAAAACATAGAAGCTCCAGTATACACTAAGAAAGCACCAAAGACCAACATGATCCACTCAAAGCGCGTTACAAGACTTATACCAATAAAGATAAAGAACAGTCTAAAAATGATGGCCAACAAAATTCCTATTGTAAGAACCCGCTCTACATACTTCTCTCTAATTTTTAAAGTTGTAAATATGAGAATAAAGACAAATAGATTATCAATAGAAAGCGACACCTCAGTAAAATAAGCTGATAGATAAAGAATGGCAGAGTTATGGTCTAAGTTGTAATAAAGGAAAAAGAAATAACCAATAGCTATACTAAACCACAAGGAGTATTGCATTACAGCCGCCTTGACCGTCATTTTTTTACCCCTTCGGCTAAAAAACATGAAGTCAATAAACATAGATGCAAATAATGCAACGATAAATAATATATAAGATAGCTGTACGATGCTCATACCCAGACTACAAAATTAGGTATAAAAACAATGGGTATCCCTATTTAGAATCCATTAAGAGCTTTTCCTCGGTATAAAACTCGCCATATCCGCGCAATAGTTTCTCAACCGTTTTCTTTCCCAACAGAATAAAATCTCGATTGTCTAACCAACCAAAAAACGTATCCGCATCATACTGATTGCCATCAATAGTAATAATAGCGTGAGACCCTTTGTAAACTTGCCTGTAATATATTTTTAAATCGAGCACCGTGTCTTTGGTCTTCATTTCAATCTCAGCAAATGGCGTAAATGATTTGACAAAAGTATCCTTAAGAAAATAATCATTCTCAAAACCTAAACAATACAATTTATCATAAAAGCTTAAATAACTTTTTACGCGCTTCTCATTTAATGCTTTACCTTCAAAAACAGTATCGCCGGTCATTTTCAATTCCGGTTTTACTTGCAGCGAAAAACTACTCTTAGGTTCCCTACTATATTTTACATTAATTTCTTCCAAGGCATCTTTAGGGAATGACAATATTTGTTGATCGCGCCAATCCTCACGTTCCGATTGGTATCTAATGCCTAAAAAATTAGTGCGCACACCCTGCTTCACAATATAAGGCCTGGCTGCATTGGTACCATCTTCCTTAATATTAAGCATGACCGTTGCATTCTCCGGTGTAGGTTGCATGGCTACATAGAAAGCATTCGTTTTCTTTTTGCCTTTGTATACCTCTACCTTTACCGCCGAGCTAGACATCGATTTGACAACTTGATCGTGCTGGCTTTCGGGTACTAATTGTGTAGGCTCTTGCACCTCCAACGCCTCTAGTATAGAGATGATACGAGTAGGCTTAGCCTTGAATGAATCATTAACTACCCAAGTGTTATTATCCTTTTTACTTAAATGTATTCTGTTGCCTCTTGGATTGCTTAGAAATATATCGGTAACATCCTCAACATCTTCAACCTGAAAATCTGCCTCACCCTCTGGGAAAGGATTAGACTTTCTGTTCAGTGCCAAATAAGCCCCGGCAGCTAATACAACAAGAATGGCTAGATAGATTAAGTTTTTCTTCATGCCTCGCGAAGATACATATCTCTGCGAAGTCATGTTTCATATTATTGTCTTAAAAAAGATTCAATAATAAGTGACATGTTATCGTTTAATAATAAGAAGTAACTTTATCCTAGCATGCGACAAATTCTCTTTATCACATTATCCCTTATAAGTATAACTTCAAATGCTCAATTAATATTAAATCAACAAAAAGAGAATGCAAGCGATAGCAATATACTATTTTCAAATTATGAGCATTCCTTTACCGTTTCAGATAACATTAAGTTACAGGAAGTGAAAGCAAGTGTTGGAAATGTTTATGCAGAAAACAATACAAGTTTTAAGTATAAAATGCCCGTTTTAGTTAGCAAAGGAAAAATGAAATTTACCATTACTTATTTGGAAAACAAGGTACTTAAAACAGAAGAACTAAATTTTAGATTCATTCCCAAAAAGGTATATAGTTGTAAAATTATAGGCGCGAAAAGATATAAAAAATCAGCCCTCCATCCTAGAAGAAATGAACTTTCAAAGGAATACTTTAGAAATAATGACATTAAGTTTGAGGTGTTCTATGATAACATAAAAATTAATGCCATTGTGAAATGTGCTCAATTTCTATATTTACCGAAGCGAGGAGAAGGAGCTATATTTCTTATCCCTTTTGGAAATAAACCCTGCTCAATTGTTTCAAATCGAGAATTTGCAGAGCCCTACACTTTAGAAAAATTTAAACCTAACACAGGAGATATTATTCTTATTGAGCTACTATCAATTATGATTGGCAATCAAGAAAAGCAAATACAAGTACCAGCTTATGAACTTAGAATAACAGAATAATCGAACTACAAGGTCTCCTTCAACCAACGATAGAATTCTTTTTGCCACACCATCGCATTTTGAGCACTTAGCACCCAATGGTTTTCATTTGGCAAGAACACTAAGCGGCTTTTAATACGCTTAATCTGTGCGGCTTGATAAGCTTGTAAGCCTTGTCCTATTGGCACACGATAATCTTTTCCTCCTTGAAATATAAGTATGGGCGTATCCCAATTATCTACATAATTCGATGGGCTAAAGTTTTGGTAACTCTTTTGTGCTACGCGATTATTTTCATCCCAATATGGACCACCAATATCCCAGTTAGCAAAAAACAACTCCTCCGTAGTTCCATACCAACTTGGCAAATCAAACAAGCCACAATGCGAGATAAACGTTTTGAAACGCCCTTCATGTATACCAGCCAGCATAAATACTGAGTACCCACCATAACTCGCACCAACAGCACCTAAGCGTCTATTATCTACATATTGTTCCTGAGCAATATCATCAATTGCCGCTAGGTAATGATCCATGGCTAAGCCGCCCCAATCGCCGCTAATCTGTTCATTCCATTTTGTACCAAATCCTGGCATACCCGTTCTATTCGGAGCAATAACAATATACCCCTGACTAGCCATTAATTGAAAGTTCCAACGAAACGAATAGAACTGAGACAATGCACCTTGAGGACCACCTTGGCAATATAATAAAGTAGGATACTTCTTATTAGGATTAAAATTAGGAGGGTAGATTACCCAAGAAAACAATTTATCACCAGCCTCCGTCGTAGTAATTCGTCCTTCGACTTTAGGCATGGCTATTGATTTGTAAGCTGCATCATTTACATGACTCAATTGGCGCATTTGACCAGACAATATATTAACCGTATAGAGCTCTGTAGCTTGGTTCATATCTCCACGATGTACAACTAATTGATTACCGGTTTGGCCAACGATTCCTCGGATATCAAACTGTCCACTCGTTACCTGCTCAATACTTTTTTTGCGATTAATATTTAGTTTAAACAGTTGCTTTGTTCCTTCCCAAGCAGCTGTAAAAAATATTGTCTCACCATCTTCGCCCCAGTAATATGAACTTACCGCTTCATCCCAATAAGCTGTCAAGTTTGTTGTGCGCTTCGTATTCCAATCCATTAAGATTAAATCGTTCTTATCACTCTCGTAACCATCGCGCTGCATTTGAGTATAAGCCATATAATTACCATCGTTACTAAAGGTTGGGCTCATATCATAACCTACATTGCTCGCTGTGAGGTTCGTTGTACGCTGGCTTGCAATATCATAAAGGAAAATATCTGTGTTCGTGCTCTCGGCATAATTTACGCCGCTCTTCTTTTTGGTTACATATACAATTTGTTTACTGTCTGGCGTAAAGCTAAAATCTTCAGAACCACCAAAAGGTTTTGTAGGACAGTCATACGGCTGTGCTTCCATTATATCTTTTTCAGCAACGGCCGTTCCGGCTACTAAATCGGCAATAAATATGTGGTCAAACTTCCCATCTTCCCAGGTATCCCAATGTCTATAATTTAATTGGTCATAGATATATACCTCCGAATTTTTCATGCCTGGATATAGGTCACTGCCCAAGTTTTTATCCAGCTTTACCGAGCGCACAACAATCGCCTTTTCACCATTTGGAGAAGGAACTACATAAGAAGCTTTATCTACCGTTTTAATATCCTGTTGTTTTGGCAAAGAAGCTATCTCGCGCGCCTCTCCACCAAAAAGTGGAATGGCGTAATACTTTCTTGTACGCTTCTCAGTATTTACATCCGTATAGCTTACTGAGTAATACACGGTCTTACCATCATCACTAATACTATGACCACTTACGTGACCAAGGCTCCAAAGAAAGTCTGGCGTGCACACTTTCTGTGCTTGAGTATTAATGGAAAATGAAATGACTAAAAGAAATAGAAAATATTTTTTCATAATTAAAATTTATTGTTTGGAAGTATAAGACTTAAAAGTACAATTTAGCTTTAAATAAATTTTACTTTTACCTCAGTGAATATTTCTGTAGTCATTATTACCAAAAACGAGGAAGAGAATATTGCAAGATGCATTAAATCGTGCCAAGCACTCCATGCCGAGATAGTGGTACTAGATAGTTACAGCACAGATAATACAAAGAAAATAGCCGAAGGTTTAGGCGCCCGTGTAATTGAAGTTGATTGGCAAGGTTATGGCACTACAAAAAATAATGGCACACTCAGAGCCAAAAACGATTGGATCCTAAGCCTCGATGCCGATGAGGAAGTAAGTACACAACTAGCCGGTTCCATTATTGACGCATTTAAAAAAGATCAAACCGTTATTGGCTATTGGATCAAACGCAGCCTTATTCTCCGCGGGAAAGAATTAATATTAGGAGCTGTGCGCAACGAACAACGCTTGAGACTATACAATAAAAAACATGTACAATGGAACAACAATATTGTACATGAAGACTTGGAAGCTATAGATAAAAATAGTGATTATGGCTACGGCCAGCTAAATGGTACACTCCGACATTACTCTTATAAGAACCTACAAGACATGCGCGCACGCTTAGATAAGTACGCTCAACTAAGCGCACAAGAAATGCATAAAAAGAATAAAAAAGTAAGCACCTCCAAGAAGTGGTTGAACAGCACTTTTTACTTTATTAAAAATTATATTTTCCTCTTAGGATTTATAGATGGCCTTGCTGGTTTTCAGCTCGCTTTTGAACAAGCCAAGTATGTATACAAGAAGTATTATTATTTAGAGAATTTATAAATAGTGACAAGAGAGTTATTCTCTAGATCTAGGATAGTCGAAGAAGATAAGTTTACACGCCGCTGTATCAATCTTGTTCCAACTGTCCGTATCGAACTGAAAAGCAACCATACCGCATGTAGGCAAGTTGTCTGTAATGTAGCCGCAAAAAGAATTGACAAAATCCGTAATGCCTGTATTATGACATACCACCATCACACTATCATGCTTGTCATTTATACCATAAATAACTTGTTTAATTTTATTCGTATTGGCGTGATACAATTCTTCTAGCCATACGATTTTTTTCTCCTCGTAATTTATTTCTTTAGCTATTCGCTTACTAGTTCCTTTTGTTCTTTTGCTTGAGCTAGACAACATCAAGTCTACATAATAATGTCTATTACGTAATCGCTTACCCATAAGAGGAGCGTTTTCTTTTCCTCTTTTATTTAACGGTCTATCAAAATCTTTCAAGCTTAAATCACTCCAATCAGATTTGGCATGCCGAACCATTAGTAAGCGTTTCATGATGGCTAAATTATACTTTATTCGCCAAAGAAAGCACTAGTCAATATTAATTTTACGCTTCTTCTTTTTTAATCAATCGCTTAATAGTTACCAAGTGAGCAAATAGAACGATGGGAACAACAATCGAAGGCAACCAAATAAATGGAAAATACCGAATGGTTCTATTGGGCTGATCTAAACCAAATTGCTGAAAAGGCAGCTCTAACGAAAGAACAGCGTAGACAATAATATTTAATAAAAGGAAAGTCGAAATAAAATTCCAAGCTAGTAATAAATCTTTACTCAATTGCTTTTTATAAAAAGCAGCATAATAAATTATGGGTGCTGTAACTCCCGCCATTATATCATAATTACGGCCTTCAAAAGTCATAATCTCAGGAATGGTTTGATAAACAAATAATCCATACAGCACAAGCTCCACAGGGATGCGAATAGTATGTAATATGGTCAATATCCCTAAATCCAATGAATCAATAAATGAACGCGTGCGCTTAGAAAGTACAACAAATACAATAAGTAAGAGCATAGGAATAAAGGCAGAAACCATTCTTAATGGATGAATATTCTCAACAGTATAAAAACCTACATAACTTAAAACTCCCTGCAACACAAGCCAAAACAAAACGACACCTAAGGCAATTTTATTCTTATTGGTCGCTGCATAAAATATGCCAATGGTGGTTAAGGTCACTAGGATAAATGCTAGGTTTAAATAAAGCGGTAATTGTTCTATCATAATTATTGTGTTAGTTTTTCTAAAATAAGATTGATGGCTTTTTCTCCTTTTGGAGACAGCCGCTCTTGCGTTTCTTTCATCGCCATTTGCCAATGTGGGATTACTTTTTCGGCGAGCCGTTTACCCTTGGTCGTAATTTCAATTTTTCGGTCTGCATTCTTTTTCATAAATCTATCATTCAATAATCGTTGCAAGTTGCGGGTAACGGTAGATTTATCTAAGAACAAGTTATCGGCTATTTCTTGTTGAGTTACAACTTCCTTTTTTGAAATATAAAAAAGCAAGCTCAGTTGGCTCATGGTTATACCAAATTGGCCTAAATGCTTTTTAAATAATTGTTGCATTAATCGATTGGCTTTCATCAGCTTGGATGAATAGCATTGCATGGGATTACAACTATCTAATATGGGAAAATCAGATCTCAAAAAACAAAGATATTAAGTTAAAGTTGTATATACAACTTTAATACTTGGGCAAACAAAAAACCACTTGAAACGACAAGTGGTTTTTCAATATGTTTTAAGGTCTATGCTTCCAATGCAGGAATACGCAATACTTGACCTGGATAAATTTCATCCGCATCCTTAATCATTGGTTGATTAGCCGCTACGATATCATGATATTTATTACCATCGTTATAATACTTGGTGGCAATTGCCCAAAGAGTATCTCCTTTTTCTACAGTATGCAATTGGCTATCTCCACCATCGGCACCAATAGTCATTTGATTATCGACTTCACTAACGCCTGCAATGTTACCTGCAATTAAACTTGCCTTTTCAAAATCAGCTTTTGTAGCTGCATCACCATGAATGCTCACTTTACCGTCGCCCAAGAAGTGAAGATCAAAGTTCTCTACATTCAACCCTTGAGATATTACATGATTATTTAATGCTTGTCTTTTGTTCTCGCGTACTTGCTCGTCGCTAATTGTTGGATTAGCTGCTACTTCTTCGTCTTTTGTTTTGAAGATTTTTTTACCCGCTTCTTTAATAAATGAAAATAGTCCCATAGTTTTTAGTTTGTTTTAATGAACAACAATAATATAAAAAAATAATTTAGCATTTGTTATGTAGTTGTTGAGACTTTCTTAAAGGGCCATTTTTTCTTTAAACTTACTCGCTTGTCTTCTTGAAATTTCAATCTCTTCGCCACAGCTTAGCATCACTTTTAGCCCGCCATTAAAATGTGGGTGTATTTGATCTATAAATTCTAGATTAATAATTTGCTTACGATTAGCACGAAAGAATTGAGAGCCATCTAAGCGTTCCTCTAAAGCATTTAAAGATTTTAGAATAAGCGGTCTGTTCTTATCAAAAATAACTTTGCTGTAGTTGCCTGCTGTTTCAAAAAATCGCACATCGCCAATTCTAACAAACCAACAACGCTCACCATCTTTTACAAATACCTTGTCGTTGGCTTTTAATTTTTTCTCTTCTTCGTTGGCCTCTGTTCCTTTTTCGGATTGCAAGGCAATTTCTAATTTTTCTATGGCTTCTTTTAGGCGTTCTTCCTCAATTGGTTTTAATAAATAATCTAAGGCATTTACCTCAAACGCCTTTATAGCGTACTCATCATGGGCCGTGGTAAAAATAACTTTGGGCGTATGATCCAAGACCTCTAATAAATCAAAGCCCGTTTTATTAGCCGGCATATTTATATCCAAGAATATTAAGTCTGGCTTTAACTCTTCAATCTTTGTAATCCCTTCGCTTACATTGGTCGCTTCGCCTACAATATCTATTTGAGGAAATGCACTTAACAAACTACGCATTTCTTTGCGCGCTAATCTTTCATCTTCTACTATTATGGTTCTAATTTTCATACGGCTTTATATTATTTGGGATAGCTATTTCTACAATTACAAATCCATCGGCTTCTCGCATAGTTATTTCGGAACGGTTAGGATATAAATGATCTAATCTTTTCTGAGAAGACGACATGCCAAAACCAGTGCCTTTGAGCTTATTCTCCTCATTAATCGTTCCTTCGTTTTTTATGGCAATGATAATTGTCTCTGGTTCTACGGCTGTACTAATGGTGATTTTACCTCCTTCTTCTCTTAGACTTATACCATGCTTCACGGCATTCTCTACCATGTTCTGAATAAGCATAGGCGGCACTAAACTGTCTCGTGTTTTTACAGCAATTTGCAGTTCATATTGCAACCGCTCTTCAAAACGTATTTTTTCTAAGTGAAGGTAATTTTCTACGAGTTTCAATTCCTCATCAAGTGTAATACTATTCTCTTTTGTACTAATGGATGTGCGCAATATTTTAGACAGTTTTGTAACTGCCTCACGCGCCGCATCAGGATCTTCATGGACCAAAGCTCTAATACTATTTAAAGAATTAAATATAAAATGAGGCTGCAGGTTGGAGCGCATACTTTTTAATTCAAGCTCCTGCATATCATTTTGCATTTGTAATCGATCAATCATTTGTGAGCGATTTTTTTCTATAAAAGACCAAGTAAAATAAATCAAATTCCATGAAAGCAGAATAATGTAAGCCGCAATAAATGGCTTGAACAACATGCTAAATGAGGTCATGGTCTCGAGATGATTATGAATAACATTGACCAATAAATACTGCCAAATGCATATCGCAAAAGCCAGTAACACATTACTGACCAATACGCTAAAAATCAACTCAGTTGTAGGCAGTTCATACCATCTGTTACTGATCAAATAGGCTCTATAGTAATGCGTTATGGCCAAACCACCAGCACTTAGTAAAACATTGGATATCACTACATTCAGATGAAAGCCTTCGGAAAGGAAATAAATATAAATATTGAGCACTGCGAATAGGCCCCAGCCTATGCATTGTACAAGCCAATATTTTTGTGTTTTATCCAAGGTATTGCCAAAAATACAATGAAGTAGATGCTATTAGGCAAAAAAATGGATAAACGGAAGCGAAAATGTATAAGAGGATTTAACGTGCTTTTAAGTATGCCTATGGCTATATTTGCTCACTTAATATACTTCTATGCTTAAAAGAGCACTCGCTATTTTATTATGTACAATAAGCCTTACGTCTATGGCGCAAAGCAATAAGAGCACTTCGCCTTACAGCAAGCCATCGCGCGATTACTTCATGTTCCAATTAGGATATGACGGCTGGTCCAATACGCCAGACAGTGTAAACATTGGAGGGTTGAGCCGCAGTGCCAACGTATATCTTTGCTACGACTTTCCTATTAAGAACTCTAACTTCAGTTTTGCCGCCGGTGCAGGTATTGGAACAAGCGGTTTGTTTTTTCAAGATCAAAAAGTAATTATTGATGATACGCTTACGCAAATACAATTTGTAGATGTAGAAGAAGATACTTACAAGAAATTTAAATACGCATTGGCTTATGCCGAAGTTCCTTTTGAGTTAAGATACTTTACCAATAAGCAAAATAGAAACAAAGGTTTTAAAGCGGCTATTGGATTAAAAGTAGGTGCATTAATTAATGCGCATACCAAAGGAAAAAGAATATATAACAACAAGCCTATTTGGGAAAAAGTGAGCACACGTCGTTTCTTGGAAACATATCGTGCAGCTGGTACTTTACGCATGGGTTATGGTAACTTCTCAGTGTACGGCGCCTATCATATCAATTCATTATTTCGTGTAGGCAATGGACCAGAAGGTGTACAACCTTATTCCATTGGTGTATGCATAAGCGGGCTATAATAATATTTT
>CALIIL010000118.1 GCA_938017685.1 uncultured Chitinophagaceae bacterium | reverse complement strand
TCAGTTCTTCGATACATTTGACAAGGTTTTTAGCGAAAAAAAAGAATAACTTGCAATTATATGATACTAGTTTTCATCATTTTAGCCTCTAAATGTGCATAAATACTCAACTCCTGCTCTTTTTAAGGGACGACTAATTAATTTTTCTTCCAGTCACATCTTCAATTATTATTCTTTTAGCCTTTTCTCCCTCTGGAACTTCAATGGTAAAGTTACCATTGGTAGGATTTGGGTAAATCGTTAGCGCATTAACTGTAAAGTTATTGACTGCACTCGCACCAACCATGTAATTATCGCATAATGAGTCTGAACAAGGGCTTTGTAAGGTGTCAAAACCATTGACCGTTACGCATATCGTATAATTATTGGGTGATGCATAAGTATGTGTTGGACTAGCCATTGTACTTGTATTGCCATCGCCAAACTCCAGAAATAAGTCATAGGTGCAGCGCAGCCTGAACAAGTACTACTATTGGTTAGTGTTGCTGTAAGGCCACTGATATTGGCCGAGTAGCCCGCTGTTGCAATACAGCCACCACTTGTATTATTATTTACAAACACACTATCGCAAGCAATATTACAGGAGTCTAATTGCGCATCTACAGCAATAACACATATTTGATACCAGCCATTGGCCAAACCGTTAAACAGGCCTGTTGTATTACTTATGTTACCAGGGTTTAAAGTATGAAGATGTGTAAAAGGAGCTCTGCCGCCTGAAGAAGCAGCTGTGGCAGTTAGTGAACTAATATCCGAATTTAAACTGATGGATGTTGTTCAAAAAGTTGAGTTACTATTTACTCCACGCTAAACTTCTTGATCAATTGCTTATCATTCTTAATCAATTCTAAAAAGTATATGCCGGGAGCATATTGTGCGGTACTCATTTTTTGTTCTTGACTAGAAAATGTTTTCTCCTGTAACACTTGACCTGAAACAGAATAAAGACGAGCTGTTTTTTGACCTTGCGCTGCATCTTTGATCATAATATAATCATGAGCAGGATTGGGGTAGAGTTGAATATTATTTTCCTCAATAGAAGGTAAGCCTGTGGCAAATGTTGGACCTGAACAAGCATTGACATAAGTATATGCACTATCAGCCAAGCGACGTAGTTCATTAAAATTGCTATTGTCTACGCCAGTATCTGTATTAATAAAGGCAAATGTAAATTCTATAGGTTGCGCATTTGGAAGTAGTGTAAAGGCTTTTGAAGACATGATAAATCTTCTATCATTTGGAGTTGTATTACATGCTACTTCTGATACGCCATTTGTATTTGAAGGGTCATCTTGGAACACATACTTTGATGGAATGAGAGGACCTGAAGTAGCTTCAGGGTCGCATCCTTGAACAAAATAACTTCCGTCTAGCCATGTGCCAGTCATATACCCATAGAAATCTTTTACCGTATCTGGGTTACCTGTTCGACCAGCTGTATTATTATAATAGGTATAATTCCCTAAAGGTTCTCGATTTGCGCCAACATCAAACGGAGATTTAAGCAAAACACAACCTTTTTGTGTTAGAGCATTTCCATAACCCGAAATTGTTTCGTCAAAATTATCTCCGTTATAAATTACACCCATTCTATAAGTGCTATCAAACCCTGTATAATCGTCAAATGCATAGCCAATGTCAATATCGCTTCTATAAGAGATAACGGTGCTGTCAAATATAGATGTGCCTTTATTATAAATTAAATAGTTTACAAATATTGTATTCTCTAATCCTACCTGACGACAAGCATAAGCACTAGAATGAATTTCTATTTTTAAAGGAAGTGATCCTGTTTCTAAATGTGCCGCACTATTATCATTAAAAATCCACCAAAGCATTTGCTCTCCTTTTATATCTGGATAATCGCCATCCAAGGGATTGTATATCCCATCGTTATTTACATCTATGAAGAAAGCCATGTTTCTATTGGGTATGTTTAGTGTTGTATTGTTTGGTGTCTTGCTGTAAATATTTCCTTTACCGGGCCATTCAAGAATAGAATAATGTGTATTATTAATTGTATGATTACTTACAGATATGAATGAGTCAATTGTACTTGCATTTACCTTCCATATTTGAGCCCAATCTGCCGCAATAATTGTGTCGGAAGCACCAGTGGTTTCGTTTAATGGACCAGGCCAATAATCATTTCCTCTTTGTCTATAAGTCTGTGCTGCTATGTGCAAATTGTTAGTTGATTGATTATATCCTCCAACCCAAAGAGCAGATGCAAAGCCGCAATGTTTGCCGCTTCCTTTTGGAAATTCATAATTAGCATTTCCCGTTGTGGGGTTCCAAAACATGTCGCCATGGACTAGGAAACCAGCATTTACATTATTAATGTCTAATTGTTCTGAGGCAGTAAATTGTGCTTGTGCCCAAAAGCTTACAGCAAGTAGCTGTAATACTAAAATTGTTTTTTTCATAAGGGGTTAAATTTTTAAAAATGATGAAATAATGCGGTTCGTTTTAGGTCATCAATAATTCAACCGGTTGATGTAAAGGTATTTTTGCTTTGCTTCTTCTTTGTCACATGATTGACAAAAAAAAGTCACCCCGATGTAAAATCGAGGTGACTGTATTATGTGTGTTGTAATTGTATTAAAGACTAACCAATTGCCAAACGCTTAAAAGAAGTAACGGATACGTCAGCCTCTTTGGCATATTGTCCTACAGACTTGCTGCTATCTTTTACAAAAGGTTGTGCCATTAAAGTATTCTCTTTAAAGAATGCATTCAATTTACCATCTGCAATTTTAGATAACATTTGTTCTGGCTTGCCTTCCATTTTAGGATCCGCTTTCATTGTATCCATAATCACGTTTTTCTCACGCTCTATTTGGTCAGGACTAACACTTGTTTCATCTAAAGCTACTGGGTTCATTGCGGCTATTTGCATAGCTACATCTTTCCCTACTTCTGGGCTGTCTTTACTCATACCTACAAGAACCGCTACGCGATTTCCTCCGTGGTTGTAGGCAGCAACGCCATCAGCTTCTACTCTTTCAAAAGAAGTAACATCGATTTTTTCACCAATCTTACCTACTTGCTCAAGAATTTTTTCACTTACTGGTATTCCTTCAAAGTCTGCGCTTTTAAACTCTTCTAATGACTTGCAATCATTTTTTACTGCAATATCAATTAGTTGATTTCCGAAAGCAATGAAGTCATCATTTTTTGCAACGAAATCAGTTTCTGAAGTTACGTTTAGTGCAATACCTACATTGTTAGCATCGTTTGTTTTAGCTAAAACAATTCCTTCATTTGCATCACGATCACTTCGCTTTGCTGCTACTTTAGCTCCTTTTTTTCTTAGGTAATCTATTGCTGCATCAAAATCATTGTTTGTTTCTTGCAATGCGGCACGACAATCTAACATTCCTTGGCCTGTGTGCTTTCTTAATTTATTAATATCCTGTGCTGTTATTGTGCTCATTTTATTATTATTTATTTTGTTATTCGTTTTGTTTGTTCTCGGCTCCGCTCGAACTGACAAGTATGTCATCCTGAGCTTGTCGAAGGGTTAATTATTTACCGCCGTTTAATTCGTCTTGTAATGTTTTTAATTCATCCCATTTGCCTTCTTCAGCAAGCTTAGCTTGTTGAGGCCATGTAGTTGGGTTGTGCATTTTGTAACGGTTACCTGCTGCTGCAAGGATATCCTTTAGTTGCTCAGGTTTAGCATAAGCCATAGCTGCGTAAGTAGTTACACCACCATCAATCATAATCTGATTAATTTTTGGTCCAATACCTTCAATTTTAGTGAAGTCATCTACTGCTCGCTCTTCAACGGCTGGAGCTTCTTCAACTACTGCTGCTGCAGGTGCGGCTACTTCTTCTTCAGGAGCTGCTACTGGCGCAGCTTCTTTAGCATCACTTTTAGCTTCTGCCTTTGGGGCATCTGCTTTAGCTGCTTTCTTTTCTGCTTTAGCATCTTTTTCTTCAGCTGCTTTTTTATCCTGCTCTAGCTCTCTTTCTTTTAAGCCTTCGATTATTGCGGCTGTTAAGTAGTTAACTACTATAGAGATAGATTTAGTAGCATCATCGTTCGATGGTATTGCGAAATCTACGCGGTTAGGATCACTATTGGTATCTACCATACCAAATGTTGTGATGCCCAATTTTTTAGCTTCAGCTAGTGCTATATCTTCAAAAGAAATATCGACAATAAATACAGCTTGTGGCGTACGGTTCATTCCTTCGATACCGCCCAATACTCTATCCATTTTATCTTTATCGCGTGTTAATGTAAGGCGTTCTTTTTTAGTGATACTAATTGAACCGTCTTCTAACATTTTATCGATGCTCTGCATTTTCTTAACACTCTTACGAATGGTCTGGAAGTTAGTAAGCATACCCCCTAACCAACGCTCGGTTACGAATGGCATGTTTACACGCTCAGCACTTTCTTTTACGATATCTTTTGCTTGTTTTTTGGTTGCTACAAAAAGGATTTTTTTACCGCTTTTTGCAATTTGTTTCATTGCTGCAGCACTCTCTTCCAAACCTTCGATTGTTTTATTTAAATCGATAATATGGATTCCCTTTTTTTCAGAGAATATATAAGGAAGCATTTTAGGATTCCACTTTTTGCGTAAGTGCCCAAAGTGTACACCGGCTTCCAATAGTTGTTGATGTAATTGATTCGTTGACATAATATTTTTTCTTTGTTTTTAAGTAAATGAATAAGATTAACGTTTAGAGAACTGGAAGCTTTTACGTGCTTTCTTAAGACCTGGTTTCTTACGCTCTACAATACGTGCATCACGCGTTAGAAGTCCTGCATGCTTTAATGCTGGGCGAAGATTTTCATCCACTTTGCATAATGCACGAGCAATGCCTAATTTAATAGCTTCTGCTTGACCTTTAATACCACCTCCATTTACATTTACTGTAATGTCAAATGATTTAGCATCTTCTAATGTTTTTAGAGGAGCTTCTACTTGATTGTGTAGATATCCTAATGAGAAGTATGTTTTATAATCTTTACCGTTTACAACGATGTTTCCTTTGCCTTTTGACATGAATATGCGAGCTACTGCTGCCTTTCTACGACCTATGGCGTTTATTTGATTTTCCATTATTGTCTTTATTTACTTTGTTTTTGAACGTTTAATACAGTTGGTTTTTGAGCAGCGTGTGGGTGCTCAGTTCCAGTGTATACAAATAGTTTTTTGTACATCTTGCGTCCTAGTCTGTTCTTAGGCAACATTCCCTTTACAGCTCTTTCGATTACCTTCTCAGGTGCACGCGCCATTAAGTCTTTTGCTGCTTCTGATTTCTGACCGCCTGGGTAGCCAGAATACGTGATGTATTTCTTGTCCTCCCATTTGTTTCCAGAAAAAGTAACTTTATCTGCATTTAATACAATTACATTGTCACCAGCATCAGCATGGGGAGTATAAGTTGCTTTGTGTTTTCCACGAAGTACGCTAGCTATTTTGCTACACGCACGACCTACTGTTATACCTTCTACATCCACAACGAACCATTCGGCTACGTGTGTCTGTTTGTTGGCAAACTTTGTTTTATAACTTAAGTGTCTCATCTTAATTATTTTCTTATTTTAAAAGAGCGCAAATGTAGCTTTATAATTTATTAAAAAGTGTAAAAAGTCGGTTAAGTTATATTATAAATATTTATCTATGTTTATTATTGTATTGATTATCAGTGTGATAAATGATGTATATTTAATTTAATAATATTAAATATTTATGCTAAATACGCTTCTAATCCAATGTTTATAAGCCCTTTACTAGTTTTTGCTCATTTGTATAGCTTATTTGCTTGATTTAGATTTATGCTTGAATTATATTTGCACTCAAATAAAGATTTTATTAAAATATGAAAAAACTAACCACTTTAGCACTTTTAGTATTTTTGGCAGCTAGCCTAAATGCCCAAAACATTCGCTCTAAAAACGGAGAACGTGTATTACCTCAAGCAGAAGATTGGTCTATTGGTATTGACGCCAACCCATTTTTCTCTTATATGAAAGGATTAATTGGACAAGGGAATAACGCAACTGCGCCTAGCACTAATTTCTTACTAAATAATCAAATGATCACTGGTAAGTACTTCTTAGAGTCTGATTTAGCTTTGAGAGCTTCTTTAAGAATTGGAACGCGCAGTGGTAACAATATGAATAAAGTATCAGATAGAGCTGCTACTGGAACTACAACGTATCCGACTGTACCTCCTATGCGTCAGAATGAATGGCAGCAGCGTGGTACAACTTTTGGCCTAGCTTTAGGTGTTGAGAAGCGTCGTGGAAATACTCGCTTACAAGGTTACTATGGTGGAGAAGTTGGATTTATTTCAATGTCTTCTAAAGATGAGTTTACTTATGGTAATGCATTAAGCACTAGCTCTACTAATCCAGTAGTTATTAATACAAACGATGATGCATTTGCAGGAGCTAATAATATCACAAGTGATACGTACGGTAATGATGCAAGAATTCTTGACAGAAACAATGGAAGTACATTTGGTTTTGGTGTTCGTGGTTTTATCGGTGCTGAGTATTTTGTATTACCTAAGATTTCGATTGCTGGAGAATTTGGCTGGGGTATTGGTTACGAAAAAACAAGTAACGGAAGCACAACAATGGAATCTATAGATTCTTCATTACCTGCAACAGGAACTCAAACATTAGATGCTGGTGAAAATTCTAGTTTTGTGTTAGATACCGACAACAACAATTCTTTATTCGGGCCAGCGGGTTCAATCAGAATTAACTTGCACTTCTAAATTTTAGAAATCAAATAATATAAAAAATGTCCTCGCAATGCGAGAGGCATTTTTGTTTTATGTTGGAAATGTTTTTTTTAATATCTTCCTTCTTTTGATAATGGAGTACTAAGATTTACTGCTTGTAATAAGCTATTACGGTAATTTAGGATGGATTGAGCTTTATAAGCTGTGTTACTATATCGTCGGCTAATCTGCTAGCGCCAAATCTAAAATGCTTGTTCGTCATCCATTCATGTCCAAGGGTATCATCTAACATAGCTAAGTATTGCAATGCTACTTCGGCTGTTGAGATACCGCCAGCTGGTTTCATGCCTATCACTTTCCCAGTACGTTTATAATAATCGGCAATGGTCTGCAGCATAACGTAGGTTGATTCTAAGGTTGCTGCCGGACTAATTTTCCCTGTGCTCGTTTTTATAAAATCTGCACCCGCGTCAATAGCTATTTCGCTAGCTATTCTTACGTTATCTAATGTAAGGAGTTCGCCAGTTTCTAAAATTACTTTTAAGCAACATTGGCCACACACTTCTTTTAATTGAGCAATTTCATCATGTACAAAGTTGTACTCCCCGGCCAAAAACTTGCCTCGGCTGATAACAATATCTATTTCATTGGCACCTTGGTCTATGGCATATTTAGTTTCGGCTATTTTAATGGCTAGGCTTGTTTGACCGCTAGGGAAGCCTCCTGCTACTGATGCAATTTTTATATCCGCACCTTCTAATTCCTTCGCTGCAATATGCACAAAATTTGGATAGACGCATACAGCTGCAACAGAGGATACTCCGTCAATATCATCGGCCATGTGTATGGCTTGATAACAGAGTTGTTTTATTTTATCAGCATTATCACTGCCACTCAATGTGGTGAGGTCAATCATGTTTAATGCAAGTTTTAACCTTTGTATTTCGCTTTCCTTACTTAAGTTGTTTGTTCTATAAGGTGCGAGCTGTTGCTCAACACTTGCTTGCTCTATTTTGGGGATTTTTGAAAAGTCTATGTTCATCTTGATTCAAAAGTAACAATTTTATATTACCGATTTTGAGTCATTTACATACTCAGTAAGTCCATAAACTCAGACTGCAAACTTGCCGTTCTGTCCTTAGCATATAGCTTGTGCACTTCTTGCGCGTAGTCACCACCTTCTTTTTTTACTGCTAGTACTAAGTCTTGCATTTTCTGCGGGCGAGGTCCCCAAGTAAATAGAATCTCATTGTTTTCGTTCATCGAAATCAGTTTAGGAATGGAACGCCCACCATTGGTTAGATATTCATCCATGATATCTAGGTTTTCATCACGGAGGATAATTTGGAGTTCTATGTTCTCGTTTAATTGAGCCATCTTGTTCAATACAGGCAAGTTTTGCGCAGCATCGCCACACCATCCTTCGTTCAGTACTAACCAACGTTGCTTGGGTGCTTGCTTTAGT
>CALIIL010000117.1 GCA_938017685.1 uncultured Chitinophagaceae bacterium | reverse complement strand
AGCAAGGAATACCTGCACACCTAGATCCTGACGGTTTCGATGATACGGCCTTCCATGTATTGTGTCGTGCGGGTGATGAGCTAGTTGGCACCGGTAGGCTCGTTGCAGTCGATGACACTAAAGGGGTTCTTGCTAGAATCGCTGTACTGTCTAGATTTCGAGGCAACGGAGTTGGACGTCTAATTGTACAAAAGCTTGAGTCCGTTGCAATTGCAGAGGAACTGAAGACACTTTCTCTACAACCGCATAAATATCTAGAAGCGTTTTACCAAAGCCTCGGTTACCACACCGTACCTGGTACGGACTTTGTGGCTGGCCATGAATTAATTACCATGCAGAAAGATATTGAAACTTTAGTCAAGCCGAGTTAAGTGAGATATATTGCTTAAGAAAGCGTAGGAACAATTAGATTAAAATTATACTTAACACAATAAGCAATAATGTTGATGTTAATTTTAATTTCATAAAAGGGAGTATAAGAGTATTAATTTGATTTATAAATTAGGATTTATTGCGGCGCTAAGCACCTTATTAGTGCGTTTCATTATTAGTGCTAATTCGGGTGTTCAATTCTTTGATTTCACCAGTTTTACCTTATTAGAATCGATATTTTATCTGTTGTCATTTGTATGGGTTTTATTGAGTATTTGGGATAAGTATTTTCGAACTCGTTGCCCTAATTGTAATTCTGCACCAGTATCTCTTATTGATAAAGAAGAGTTAAAGCGCTGGGAAGAAATAAAGCAAGAGCGACAGCAGCGAGGGCCGCCAGATACGCCGGAATTTTACAATGTGGATGTGATTGTAACTATGGTTACAATGAAGTTTTTGTTTAAATGTGAAAACTGCAAACATACATGGGATAAGGACAATGATATCCCTTTAGATATACAAGAAGCTTGATACTCATTAACAAAACTGCTTAGACGGATGCCCGTCCTGAGTTAATTAACTAAAAACAGTAGTAGTAATAAATAAATAGAATATGGATAAGTTTTCAGACACAAGAAAGAAATTCGAAATATTATCTAAGAGAATTCGTCTTGGTATCAGAGATTTTTTTAAAAATATAAGTAGAGTTACTTGTCCTTGCTGCGGGTACCCAACGATAGATGAACGAGGAAATTACGAAATCTGCAATCTTTGTAACTGGGAAGATGACGGCCAAGACGATGAGGATTCATTTAAGGCTCTTGGTGGTCCGAATGGTAGCTACTCTCTGGACCAAGCTCGTGAAAACTTTATAAAGTACAGAATAATGTATTCACCAGATAATAATACTACGATTACAGGTCGTGATTCGAAACAAAGAGAGTCATTAAAAAATGAGCTAATATCGATATTCGAAAAAATGCTCACTGAAAATACTACAAATATTCCTAATTTATGGAAGCGTGCAGTAAGAGTTGAGCGCTCTTTATACAAAGAATTAGTACATAGTATTAATGATCATGAAAAGTCGATTGAATCCTAATAAATTATTTTGCAATACAGCCTTAAGCTATCGGATCTCTAATCTTTGAAAAAACTAATATATTAATTTACTAAGTAAAAAGACTAGTCGTTGATTAGTCTTTTTTTATATCCGAATATAGGCCTTAAATTGCGTTAAAATGTCCACCATTATTTAATCTAAAAGTAAATTTTGTAGGAAACTTATGATTCAGGGTACGCATCAATACATAAAGAAATTTTTCAAACTTGAAGCTTCGGCAGGATTACTGCTCATGTTTTCTGCTGTATTAGCCATTATCTGTGCCAATACCGGTTTAAATCAGTATTATGAAATGTTGCTTTCGACTCCTGTTGAAGTGCGTATTGGCCAACTTGAAGTTGCGAAACCTCTACTGTTATGGATCAATGACGGATTAATGGCCGTGTTCTTTTTTCTAGTCGGTTTAGAACTAAAACGTGAACTGGTTGAAGGCGAACTTTCTGATAAAAAGAATATCATCTTGCCTGGTATTGGTGCTATTGGTGGAATGTTAGTTCCAGCATTGGTTTATATGTATTTTAATTTTGATGATCCAGTCGCTATGAAAGGATGGGCTATTCCTGCTGCGACTGATATTGCATTTGCCTTGGGTATTTTAGCTATTCTCGGTTCGCGGGTGCCAATCAGTTTAAAAATATTCCTTACCTCATTAGCCATATTTGATGATATTGGTGCAATCTTAATAATTGCTTTTTTCTATACCGAAAAAATATCTTTTCTTGCTTTGGTTTTTGTTGCTGTTTGCGTGCCGATATTAGCCATTATGAATCGACGAAATGTTTGTGACAAAAGCCCATATATTTTAATTGGACTGATTATGTGGGTTGCTATGCTTAAATCTGGAGTGCATGCAACGTTGGCAGGGGTGCTCTTGGCTATGTTTATTCCTATGAAATCCAAACAACGTCCCGATTACTCGCCGCTTAAAAGTATGGAACATGACTTACATTCCGTGGTTGCGTATTTCATACTACCTGTTTTTGCTTTTGCGAATGCCGGTTTAAATTTAAGTGGAGTCGGTTTAGAGCAAGTTATGCACAGTGTTCCAACCGGTATTGCTTTAGGTTTATTTGCCGGTAAGCAAATTGGTATTTTTGG
>CALIIL010000116.1 GCA_938017685.1 uncultured Chitinophagaceae bacterium | reverse complement strand
AGAGGCGTTACAGATACCAAATTCTTCCTCTTTAGATTAACCAAGCTATTTGCTTAATCCCCATATCTGTCATGTGATCCAATAAAATGAAGAAAATTATAATATGCCTACTAGCACTCCTAAGTTATGGAGCAAGTAATGCCCAAGTAAACTTACTAAGCAATGATCCAGTCAAGCTAATAGAAACGGTAACTGCAAAGAAAGGAGAGGTTAATATACCTTATACAAGATATGTCCTAGATAATGGGTTAACCGTTATTCTCCATGAGGACAAGAGTGATCCCATTGTACATGTGGATGTAACATATCATGTAGGCAGCGCTCGTGAGGAAATTGGCAAGTCAGGTTTTGCGCACTTTTTTGAGCATATGATGTTCCAAGGAAGTGATAATGTGGCCGACGAGCAGCACTTTAAAATTATTACCGAAAGCGGTGGAACATTAAATGGAACGACTAATAAAGACAGAACGAACTATTTTGAAACCGTGCCGGCTAACCAATTAGAAAAAATGTTGTGGCTTGAAGCGGATAGAATGGGTTTTTTATTAGATGCTGTAACGCAAAAGAAATTTGAAATACAACGCGCAACCGTAAAAAACGAAAGAGGCCAAAATTATGACAACCGTCCATATGGTTTGGCACGTGAAGTAAGTGCAAAGCATTTATATCCTTATGGGCATCCTTACTCTTGGTTGACCATTGGTTATATCGAAGATTTAGACCGTGTGAATGTTCAAGATTTAAAAAACTTTTTCCTTCGTTGGTATGGACCTAATAATGCAGTACTAACAATAGGTGGTGATATTGATAAAGAGCAAACGCTAAAATGGGTTGAAAAATATTATGGTTCAATACCGCGTGGTCCAGAAGTTAGTCCTGTAGAAATAGCGGCTCCAATCATAGAGAAAGACAGATATGTAACGCACATGGATAACTACGCTAAAATTCCAATGCTCTTAATGAAAATGCCATCTGTGCCTCGCTATCATAAAGATGAAGCGCCATTGGATTGCTTAGCTGATATTATTGGCGGTGGCAAAAGTTCCATGCTGTATCAAAAGTTAGTGAAGACACAAAAAGCATTGAATGTGCGTGCATCGCATCCTACTTATGAATTAGCAGGAGAGTTTACATTTCAAGTGATGCCAAAACCTGGAACGCCTTTATCTTCTATTGAAAAGGAAATTAGAGATGTAGTTGCAGCGATCGAAACAGAAGGGATTAACCAAGCAGATATTGATAAGTTTAATCGCTCTACGGAAGCTAGTATGATTTATGGTTTGGAAAGTGTACGTGGTAAAGTTTCGCAACTAGCGTCTTATTACACATTTACAGGTAATGCTAATTATATGGGTAGCGATATCAAACGTTATACAAGCATAACAAAAGAAGATGTTATGCGCGTTTATAATAAATATATAAAAGCAAAGCCTATGGTTATATTAAGTGTACTGCCTAAAGGACAAGAAAAATTAGAAGCTGCTGCACCAAACCATACGATTGACGAAGCAGGTTATAAAAATCCTGATTACGGATATGACAAACTAAAGTATGTAAAAGCTAAGGATGAATTTGATAGAAGTAAACAGCCGAAAGCTGGAGAAGCAGTAAGTGTAAAAGTGCCTGATGTAAAACGATTTACACAAAATATAAATGGTCGTGAACTAAAAATGATATCCAGTCAGTCAGACGAGATACCAGCAGTGGTTGCACGTATTAGTATGAAAGGTGGTCGTATGGTTGAGCAAAACGATTTGAATAAAGCAGGTGTTAGTCGTTTGTTTAGTGCTATGATGAATGAGGATACAAAGAATTTTAAAGCTGAAGAAATTGCAGATAAGTTAGAAGAGATGGGAAGCTTTGTAAGTGTTTCAACAAGTTTTGATGAGGTAACATTTACAATTCGTTCTTTAAAGAAAAATTTACCAGCAACCATAGAGATATTAAAGGAGCGCATGTATAACCCTAAGTTTGATGAAGCAACATTTGCCAGAATAAAAAATCAAAGGATGGAAGGAATAAAGAATAGCCGCACAAGAGCAAGAACCGTTGCTTCGGAAGCTACTGCTCGTATTTTTTATGGATCAAAATCTATTTTAGGTTATCCAAGCGGTGGAACATTAGAAACGGTACGAAATATTGATTTAAAAGATATTGAAGCATATTACAAAAGCTATGTATCAGCTAACGACTTACGTGTTGTAATGGTTGGAGATTTTGAAGCAGCCGACGAAATGAAATTGGTAAAGGCTTTAGGAAAATTAGAAATGAAGAAAATCGATGTCAAATCATTACCAGAAATTAATTCTAACTATACGCCTAATACTGTTTTTGTATTAGATATTCCTAAGGCAGCACAGACAGAGTTTAGAGTAGGGTATCGTACAGATATGACCTATGATGTTACTGGAGATTATTATCAGTCCAATTTAATGAATTATGCCTTGGGTGGTGCTTTTAATAGTCGCTTGAACTTGAACTTGCGCGAAGATAAGGGTTGGACTTATGGCGCTCGCTCTTCATTCCGTGGAGATGATTATAGTGGTTCTTATGTATTCTCTTCTGGTGTAAAAGCTGATAAAACCGTTGCAGCATTACAAGAAGTGAAAAAAGAAATGACGAATTACCCTAAGAATGGAATTAAGGATAGTGAGTTAGAATTTATGAAAAGTGCCATTAGCCAAAGTGATGCGCGCAAATATGAAACGATGTTTCAAAAAGCAAGTTTCTTAGGTAATATGTTAAAGCGCGACTTAGAGGTGACTTATGTAGATGATCAGAACAAAATATTGAATAAGCTTAAAGAGAAAGACGTAAATCAATTAGCTCAAAAATGGATTGATTGGAATAAGATGCAAATTATATTGGCGGGTGATGCAGCGACCTTTAAAGACGAATTAGAGAAGCAAGGATATAAAGTAGTAAAGATTGATGCCGAAGGAAATATTGCGCCTTAATAGCGTAATACAAAGTCTTGTTTTTCTTTGACCTCTTGCATAAAGAACACCAAGCCAAACTGAAATAAATCTATAGAGACCTTCACTTGAGGGTCTCTTTTTATTTGCTCCCAAGCTTCGCTCATATCTTTACTCCAATGTATATCATCAAAGACTATTAAGGAATTGGGATGAATGTTTTTCTTGCACAGCTCAAAATATTGTAGGGTAGGATCTTTGCGATGATTACCGTCAATAAAGATTAAATCAAAGGTGTCATATTGCTTGAGAACATCTTCCAAAATAACATCAAAGTTCCCTGTGTGCTGATGGATATTTTTCAATCCTATTTTAGCAAAGTTCTCTTTGGCAAGTTGGGCAATATTAGGACAACCTTCAATGGTTACTAGTTCCGCATTTTCTCTTGCCTTACCTAAATAGCTCGTGCCTAATCCAAGCGAAGTGCCTAATTCTAAAATATGATTTAATTCAAAGTAATTAGACAGTCGAAACAAGAGCTTGCCGTACTTCTCCGTGCGTCCGGCATGTTTAGCAATTTCGGAAATTTTACGTTTGTTCGTATCGTTATGTAATGAACCTGCGCCAAAATCTTTTTGCTCAACGAGAGCATGATTGTTATTTAATTCTTTTCTCAGCGCTTTAATTTCCTCAAAAGCATAGAACTCCCTTTGGTCCATAAGTACTTCATTGATAAATGCAAAAATAAAAGGGGAGTGAGTGCCATGCGCACCTTTGGCACGCAATAGGTATTTAAAATATGCTTGAATTAAATGTAGCTTCTTCACTTCCGAGTATAAACAGCAAAGGTGTGGTCGAATTCATTTTTTTCATCCTTTTTATGCAATTCTTTTTCCTGCTCTTCCCAATCGTCCCAATCGACCTCTGGGAAAAAAGCGGTACCACCTTCTATCTTACAATGCACATGAGTGATATATAGTTTATTGCTCCAGGGAATACACTCCGTATATATCTGAGCACCACCAATAAAGAATACTTCATCCATAGCTTTGCTCTCGCAATATTCAACAGCACTTTCTAAACTATGAAAAGTTCTTGCGCCCTCCACCTTATAGTCCGGGTTACGCGTGATGATGATGTTTTCTCGGTTGGGTAATGGCCTGCCTATAGATTCGTAAGTATTTCGCCCCATAATGATGGTATGACCAGAAGTACGCTTCTTAAAGTACTTTAAATCATTAGGTAAGTGCCATGGCAAGTCATTGTCTAGACCAATAACATTGTTTTCTGAAGTGGCTACTATGGAGGATATTATCATGGTTTTTATTTTGTTCTCCGCTGGCGGGGATTAAGGGGTGGATTAATGTTTTAATTTGTGTTTGTTTTATTTTTGTGTCACCCTGAGCTTGTCGAAGGGCAGTTTTGTAAAGGGCTTCGTTAATCCTGATAGCTATCGGGGCAGCCTAACGTCCATTGTTCTCGGGCTTCGACAAGCTCAGCCTGACAGTTTTGTTGTCATCCTGAGCCTTTCGAAGATTTAAACTGCAACAGCACCCTTTATTCCAGGATGGCACTCGTAGTTTAATAATTCAAAATCTTCATATACAAAGTCGTCTATGTTTTTTCTGTCTGGGTTTATTTTCATTTGCGGTAAGGGAAAAGGAGTGCGACTCAGCTGAAGCTTCACTTGTTCCTCATGGTTGTTATAAATATGTACATCGCCAAACGTATGTACAAAATCACCTAAACCTAAATCGCATACTTGCGCAATCATCATAGTTAGTAGGGCATAGGATGCGATATTAAAAGGAACGCCAAGAAATACATCTGCACTGCGTTGATATAGCTGACAGCTCAGCTTTCGCTTGCCCTCAGCATTTGTATCTGGGCTTACATAGAACTGGAACATGGTGTGACAAGGCATGAGCGCCATATCTTTCAATTCGCCTACGTTCCATGCGTTTACAATTATTCTACGGCTGTCTGGGTTGTTTTTTATTTGGTCTATGGCTGTTTTTATCTGATCATGTACTTGACCGTCTTTGCCTTCCCAGCATTTCCATTGTTTGCCGTATACGGGTCCAAGGTCGCCCTTTTCATCAGCCCATTCGTCCCATATTCTTACTTTGTTTTCTTTGAGGTAGCCAATGTTGGTATCGCCTCTTAAGAACCATAGCAGTTCATAAATGATTGATTTTAAATGTACTTTCTTGGTTGTAACCAATGGGAAACCTTCATTGAGGTCAAAGCGCATTTGATGGCCAAATAGGGAAGTCGTGCCCGTACCCGTGCGATCTTCTTTCTTGGAGCCATTGTCCATAATGTGTTGCAATAAGTCTAAGTATGCTTGCATGCCGTAAATGTAGAAATAGGAAAGGCTCTAAGCTATTATTTGGCTTGGAAGATTTGTACTATTTATTCACCAATTTGTATTTGTAATCTAATAATGTAATACCTTTTATTGTTACTGAATTTTCGCCAGCTTCGGTTTTGTTACAAATAACGAATACTTTAAAGTCTGAATTTACACTGTATCTATATTTCTTATTAAAAGAAGTGTAGTAGTTCAGTCTTACATAAAAGTACTTTTCGTTACCTGATATTGACGTTAAATTACAATTTGAAAGACAGTCACATATCTTAAACTCTGAATTGCTAATTTCTTTAGTTTGGGGATCTACATTGTATTTTGAATAAATCTTCTCTTGGTAATTATGTACAACATAAGAATCTTCATTAATTGTTGTCATCTGTTCACCTTTATCCATTTGCATAATTTGAAATTGCGAACCGTTAGCAACGAGACTTTGTAAAGGACAAATAAAACTGATAAAGTGCTTATTAAAAATAGAATTATACTTTTTGTCACTAGCAAATTGCACCGTGATGTCAAATGCGTTCACTTTAGATAAGTTAGAAATTGAGAAATATTCATTTCCTCTTCCTATATTATTTTCATTAGAGTTGATATCTATATCACAATAGTTTAGAGTTGGGTCGCATGGTGAGTTTAATACCAGAAACGGAATGTTTTCTTGCCATTTAACCGAGTTTATTTCCTCTTGGTTTGCTTTGTTTTCTTTTTCAATTAAAATTTTATCAATTATTAAATAGATAAATCCACCAATTGTAGAAGCTGATACAAAAAAGTTCAGCCAGTCTTCGAGCTTTAGACTATTTAATTTAATTTCTTTGAAATATATAAAAATCAAAATGAATGTAAAGAGAGTTATAAAAGAACCGGTAAATATGAGCCACCACCTATTTTCTCTAAAAAACTTTTTCATTTATCAAAGAAAGACAAAGTCTTTGATAAAAATATCGGGTGTTAATAATTATACCTACATCATCTCTGAAATCTCCAACCAGCGTAATTCTTTTAAGGATAGTTCCTCTGTTACTTCGCCAATACGCTTTGATGCTTTTTCTATTTCATCATAAGGTAAGTCAGACTGCATCAATGTTGCTTCTAAGTCTGCTTTTTCTTTTTCTAAGGTAGGAAGCGCTTTTTCAATTTCTTCAAACTCGCGTTTTTCTTTGTAAGTGAGTTGGCGTTTCTCGGTCTTCGATGAGCTCTCCCGATAGCTATCGGGACTGACATCAGCGTCTTTTACTATAGAATTAACCGCCTCCGTATTAAAGGTTGAAACATAATGATCGGAGTAACGATACTGCGAGTAGTTACCTGGATACACATTTACATTGGCATTGCCTTCAAATACAAAGAGGTGGTCTACTAACTTATCCATGAAGTAACGATCATGACTTACTAATAATACACAGCCTGGGAAGTTCTGTAAAAAATCTTCTAACAAGCCAAGCGTTTGTAAGTCCAAGTCATTCGTAGGCTCATCAAGCACTAAGAAATTGGGGTTCTTGAATAAGATGCTCAGTAATTGTAAGCGTCTTTTTTCTCCACCACTTAGCTTGCTTAAGAAGGTATGTTGTTGTTCTGGCGGAAAGGCAAATTTTTCTAAAAAGGCCGATGCGCTAATTTTAGTACCATCTGCCAAGGGGAAATATTCCGCCATAGATTTTACGTATTCAATTACGCGCATTTCTTTTTCCCATTGCAAGCCATCTTGAGAGAAGTGTCCAAAGACAACCGTTTCTCCATGATTGATTTTGCCACTATCTGCTTTTTCTAAGTCTAATGCTATTTTCAAAAAGGTACTTTTTCCAACACCATTTTTTCCAACAATACCTATGCGTTCGCCTCGCTTAAACGTATAATCAAAACCTGCTAAAATCTTTAAATCGCCATAGGATTTATAGACCTTTTTCATCTCAAGAATTTTACCTCCTAAGCGGTTCATTTTCATATTTAATTCTAAACCGCCTTCTGCTTTATTTTGCTTAACCTTTTTTTCTATATCATAGAAAGAGTCTTCTCTTGATTTAGACTTAGTTGTTCTTGCTTTTGGTTGCTTACGCATCCAATCCAATTCTCTACGAAATATATTTTTATCTTTTTTCAGCTCGCTTGCCGCTACTTCAATTCTATGCGCTTTGTTTTCTAAGTAGGTTTGGTAGTTTCCTGTATGTTTAAAGGCATGCGCTTTCTCTATTTCTATTAATACATTGCATACAGAATCAATGAAGTAACGATCGTGACTTACGAGTACTAAAGTTGTTTTTTGTGTGTTGAGTTGTGCCTCTAACCACTCAATCATTTCGATATCCAGGTGATTGGTAGGCTCATCCAGAATGAATAAACATTTGTCATCGAACAGCTTAGCTTTTAATAATGCTTGTGCTAAGGCCAATCTCTTTTTTTGTCCACCGCTCAAAATATTCGTTTTTGTTTCAGGTGGTGGTAGTTTTAAGCGGCCTACAATTTCTTTGTATGCACTTTCTACATTCCAAGCATCTTTGTCCGTCATTTCGGCCAAGGCGCTTTCAAATGCTGGCGTATCTGTTTTGCCATCTCGTAATAATCCTTCGTATCTTTTAATTAAAGAAATGATAGGGTGTTGCATTTCGAGCAATTGCTCTTCAATAGTTAGTGCTCCATCAAAATCATTTTCTTGTTTTAAGTAAATGATGGGGATGTCTTTATGTACCCATATCTCTCCTGAATCAGCCGTGTCTAAACCGGCTAATATGTTTAGGAGGGATGTCTTACCTTGACCATTGCGTGCAATGAGTGCTATCTTATCTCCTTCGGAAATATGAAAACTGATATCAGTAAAAAGTTGGCGTACGCCATAAGACTTGGCGAGAGATTCAATACTTGCTATATGCACTAATTATTTATTTAAAGGCTTACCTACGGGTGCATTATTCTGTTTCAAATCCATGATTTGAATAACATTGGTATACATATTCCAATTGCGTCCATCCCATTTTAGTCCATCGTATGTTCCGTCGGGTACGTAAGTGTTTTTCTTAGAAGCATCACCAACACTGCTTTCGCAATGGTCAAATATGATCATATCTTTTTCTTTATCAAAGTTCAAGGAGACCTTTGCATTTTTTTGATAGTTCATTATGAAGCGCATACTTTTTTTACGTTTTCGACCAGCGATAGAATTAAATAGGGGAGCGCCAAATATACCTCGTCCTTGACGGTCAAAGCCAAATACGTCAACTACTTTCTTATCGCCATTGATTGCATTGCCATTATAACCCATTAAGAAATAAGCATCTACTTCGCCTATTTTCTTGTGCATGATATTATAATAAATGGCACCATACCAGCGCATATTAGTAAATACTGAATCTTCAGCACCACGATACATTTGGTCACTTACATCTATAAGAGGTTGATAGGATCCGTCATTAAATTGAACAACACCGTAGTAGCGTACATCATTTGTAGCTTTAATTATTTCCCATGTGTACATACGCAGGCGCTTGTCTGGAGCATCTACAATGTATATTTTTTCTTTAAGTTTTTTTAATGGGTCATTAAAGGTTTCTTTTTCTTGCAAAAAACGTCGCATGGTTTTGATAAAAGCGTAACTGCCTTCAACTCGCGCTTCTGGTATAGGTGCGCCCATCATACTATCTGCCAAGTACACTAGGGTATCCTCCATTTTTTGGATTTGGCTCATATTACTAATGTCGCCTTGGTGTATCTGCTTAGTATTTCTGTAATCTTGTCCAAGAACAGAAAGACATATAAAACTAAAAATAAAGACTAAACCTATTCTCATGTTGGTAAAAGTAACTTATTCTAAAAAATAGAAAATTGTACGCTTGTTAATGTTTATTGTTTGATCCCGCAACCAATGGCTTTGGTTTCGGCTACTTTTGGGTCATTGCCAGCTAGTAAATCGTCCAAGGCATTTTCTAAGTACTTTTCTTTTACCTCAGTCTCATCTTTAGCGCTATCGTCTATGGCGCCTATATATTTAACTACATTGCCAGCATCTGTTTTTTGTAGGATGTACATATGTGGTGTTTTAGTAGCACCGTATTGAGGGAATATTTTTTGTCCATCGTCAAATAAATATGGGAATGTAAATCCTTTCTCAGCCGCACGAACCTTCATGAGTTCAAAAGAATCCTCTTCATTTATTTCTGGATTATTGGGATTAATGGCAATTAATGGGTAACCCAAAGCTTTGTATTTTTTATCAATAGCAATCAAGCGATCCTCATTAGCAATAGAAAATGGGCAATGATTACAAGTAAAACAAATAATAAAACCTTTAGCATCAGGATAATCAGCCATTGATACCATCTTATCATCAATGTTCATTAATGAAAAGTCGGTAGCCACATCACCAATAGAGTAACCTGTTTTAGCGGCTTCTTCGCCATGGGCTTCCTTTTTATGGTCATTGTGCGTTTCATCATTATTGCCGCAAGCAGCAAAAAGGAATAGGCAGAATAAAAGAGATAAGTATTTCATTTTAGTTGTTTTTAATATTTAATAATTCGGTTTCTAATTCGGTGAAGGTAAAACTCTTTTCAAAAAATGCACCTTGCTTATTCCTATAAATAATAGTCGCTGGCAATGCACCTGTCCAGCTTGGATCAATTTTGCTAATCCAAGTGTTAGAATCGTTATCGTCTAGGAGCACCACTTGACCTTTTAATGGGTTCTTTTTTAGAAAAGGAATCAGGCTCTGGTGTACTTTATTTCTAAAATCTAAACTGACTAAAATAAGCTTGACTTTATCATTTTTATACTTTTCTAATAATTGTTCAAAGTAGGGCAGCTCAGCCACACAAGGCACGCACCAGGTAGCCCAGAAGTTAATGACATAAGTGGTATCATTTTCTTGTGCGAGTAATGGTGCCAGCCCATCGAAGTCATAAACAGGGATGCTTACTGCATCTTGGATAATCACTTCTTTGGCTTTTGCTTGCGCTATTTCAGGAGCGCTCTGACAAGAAAGTAGAAGAATAGGCAATAAAAAAACAAATTGAAATTTCATATTAAGATTGAAAGGTGAGAACTATATCTTTGACAGCAAAATATCGTGATGAAAAAAGGCCCTGTATCTCAATTTATAGAACATAATTATAGACATTTTAACGCTGCTGCCTTAATGGACGCTGCTAAAGGATACGAGGCGCACTTAAATGCCGGTGGTAAAATGATGATCACCTTGGCCGGTGCTATGAGTACAGCGGAGCTAGGTATATCTCTCGCAGAAATGATACGTCAAGATAAAGTGCAAATCATTTCTTGTACTGGAGCTAACTTAGAAGAAGATATTATGAACTTGGTTGCGCATAGTTATTATAAACGTGTACCCAACTATAGAGAACTAAGTGCCCAAGACGAAAGAGACTTATTAGACAACCACTATAATAGAGTAACCGATACTTGTATTCCTGAAGAGGAGGCTTTCCGTAGATTACAATCTCATATTGAAAAGATATGGAAGGATGCAGAGGCTAAAGGCGAACGTTATTTTCCACATGAATATATGTATCAACTATTGCTGAGCGGTGTATTGGAACAATATTATGAAATAGACCCAAAGAACTCTTGGATGTTGGCTGCGGCTGAGAAGAATATTCCAATCGTATGCCCGGGCTGGGAAGATAGTACGATGGGTAACATATTTGCGAGTTATGTCATTAAGAGTGAGTTGCAGGCTAGCACGGTGAAGAATGGTATTGAGTACATGGCATATCTCGCCGATTGGTATAAAAATAACTCGGCAGGCAAGGGCGTTGGTTTCTTTCAGATTGGAGGCGGTATTGCAGGTGATTTTCCAATATGTGTAGTGCCTATGATGTACCAAGACTTAGAGTGGGAGGGTGTTCCATTCTGGAGTTATTTCTGTCAAATCAGTGATAGTACAACTTCCTACGGAAGTTATAGCGGGGCTGTTCCCAATGAAAAAATTACTTGGGGGAAATTAGATATTGATACACCTAAGTTTATCGTAGAGAGCGATGCGACCATTGTAGCGCCTCTAATATTTGCTTGGTTATTAGGTCAGTAACGGATATGGCTCATAGCTAAAGCCAAATGGTCATATGCTAAGATGCTGTTTTTAAACGGTCGTAGCTTCAATTGCAAAATAAAAGAAAAAAGGCTCACAATCAAGGCTATAAATTTTTCGTAAATATTAAAAGTCGTTTATATTTGCAATCCCTTTATAGGGTATGTTCTTTAACAAAATGCGAAAGTAGCTCAGCTGG
>CALIIL010000115.1 GCA_938017685.1 uncultured Chitinophagaceae bacterium | reverse complement strand
TTTCATTAAACAAACTCAAATTATATTTACGATGCAAAAACAAAAAACTTCCAAAGACAGACAGACTTCCCACAACAAGTTTGTTTGCTTTGAAAGTAAAATTAATCAAATCGATTACACACTTTTTTGTACACTACCTGTATTTTAGGTGCTATGGATATTGGTTTTTATAGCATTACTGCTTTATTGATTTAAAATATGACATTGCATAATCAAAAATTTTTTGTAAATTAGAGGTTAATTGTGAAGGAAAAACTTCCTATTTTTGTAACCAACAGACTTATCTTGAAATATATACTCACAATATACATAATCTTACTTTCGGTTTTTGCTGATGCACAAGTGAAATATGAGTTGGGGCGAACGGAATGTTTTCGTTGGGGAGGTGGAGTTCGAAAGTGGATAAAGACAGCTGATGGTAATTTACTAGGAGTGGGAGGTTTAAATGGATTTAGTACTAGTAATATTGATGCCCCAAATGTGAACTATCAGGGGGGGGTATGATGTTTTTGTCATAAAGCTCGACTCTAATTTGCAAACTATTTGGTATAAAAACTTTGGAGGTCCTGAGGATGATATTGGCTATGATATTGTGGAACTGCCAAGCGGTAAAATTGCCGTGCTTGCTACGGCTAATGATTGGAGTTGGAGTGTTCCTTTTGAGCGTGGGCTGGGCGGCGATTTGTCTGACACCTTAGGTAATATGGATACATGGGTACTTATGTTGGATAACTCAGGCAATTTACTTTGGGAGGATGTTTATGGTACTACTGATGCTGATGGTGCTTTTAGTATGATATATACGCAAGATCATCACTTACTCATTGGTGGTAATACTTATGGAAATGATACACATTTATTAGGACATCATGGGCCTGTATTTACTCATTTGGACTGGTCTTTAATGAAAATAGATACACTGGGGAATGTGATTTGGGGCAAACAAATAGGCGGTACTGTTAATGAGCAAGATATGAGTCCCCTTACTGAAACTGCAAATGGAGATATAATGTTTGCTGGCAGCACAACTTCTATCGATTATGATTGTATAGATAGTGATGGCATTCTACCACAAAACGATACATCGGGATATAATAAAATATTTGTTGGTTGTTTTGACAAGAATGGTAATCGCAAATGGAACATAAGAGTTGGTACTTACCGAGAAACTGGTATAGCTGCATGGCGAAGAGCGGCACATTTTAACTCAAATACTCAAATGTTAACTGTGATTGGTGCAGCCCTGTATGGTTACTTACCTTGGCCTCAATATTCATTTTCTGGTTTGATAGATAATCGTTTCGATATTGTTTTAATGCAAGTAGACACGAGTGGTAATGTATCTTGGAAAAATAGTTTTGGTGGGGCAGACAAAGATGGAGGGTATTTTATTTGTGAAGATCCTTATAAGAATGGATTGGTGTGCGGCGGAACATTACAATCAAATGATGGCATTTATGGCCGTGAAATAGACTCAATTATTGGAACTAATGCTGGGCCAAGAGCAACTCTTTGTTTTACTGATGAATTGGGTGAAATAAAACATACTTATAGAATGAACGAGTCGGATACCGCTAAAACAGCTATGGGCACGCGTGTTGAAGATTTGATTGTCTATAGAGACAAATTGCTCTGCGCATATACTGGGCAAAACCCTGATTCTACATGTACGAAAAAGGGAGATCCTTTTCCAGGAGGAACATATAACATCTCATTTATTATTCCCAAGAATGTAATTGAGCCACCGGATACAAATAAAACAGATACCATTCCAAATTTTGGAAATGCTGTTTTCTTAGTTTATCCTAATCCTACTAATGACATCTTAACAATTCGTCAGAAAGAAAGTGAGCCCTTTGAGTTGATACTTTATAATACATCTGGTCAAGTTGTGAGAAGAAAGCGATTTACTGAAAAAGAAAATCGTCTATTTGTTAAAGATTTAGCCGTTGGTCTTTATTTTTTAAACTTAAAAACGGCCAACAATAAATTCAATTTTAAAATCCTAAAAAAATAAACACCATGAAAAAACTCCTAATTGTCTTTTTTTTCTTGCCTTTATATGTTTTGGGGCAGCAGTCTGTCCCTGTAATTGCAACCCAGCCTAATATGACTTACGAGCAGTTGAGGCATCAACTCCAACAGCAGGTATTAAACCAATATGGTCACACTTCTTCTTCTACTGTATTTGAGCAAAACTATTTAGAAAAGTTTAATCAATGGGATGCCTTTTGGTATATGCGAACAGCAAGGAACTTGCCGAGTGGAGACAATATTATGGATGCATATGCAAGAAAAATGAGTCAACATAATTTTAATCGAAACGGTTTATGTGATAATGCAGACCCGAATATTTTTAACGGAAACTGGGAGTTAAAGGGGCCTAATCAAGATCCGGGAACGCAACAATCTTTAGGCATTATTTCAGGTATTTGGACTGACCCTACGGATCCTGATATTCAAATAGTTTCAACCTACGGCGGTCTTTTTAAAAGAACAGCTCAAAATTTGCCTTGGGAAAATATTACGGATGGAGCAGGTGTACCAGGCGGTTTGGCTAATGTATGTTTTGCAGTGAATCCGCTAAACACTGATGAAATATATGTTGGTACAGATTTGCACCGAAGATTTGTTTTTACATGGGATGGATTTGAATATGGAATGGGCCTATATCATACAACAGATGGTGGTGTGACTTGGTCATTAGATAATAGCTTTTTTAACTTTTTTAATTCTACTTGGAAAACTATTCAAAAGTTATCATTTGCACCTGGTACAGATGATTTATACGTTATTTCAAATAATAAAGTGCTAGAAAAGAAGTCTTCCGTTTGGACGGATATTACTCCCGCTCAAGCAAGTGGTACAGGCTTTAATAATATCAAATTTAGTCCAACAAACTCTGACGTTTTTTATGTTTGTAGTGTTTTTGGGTGGCCAAGTAATGGTGCTGAGTTATGGAAGCATTCGATTGTTGGAGGCAATCACGTTTGGACTGACCTTACACCAAATTTGCCAACTGCTACAAATTACAATTCTCAAACAGATGTATTTATGAGAATGAGTATGAATGTATCTGAAGCCAGTAATGGAGATTTATATGTGATTAGCAATATTAACCATGACTGGCCACCAATAAATCCTAATACCATTAATAACTCAATTAAACTTTATAGATATACAGCGAGTACAAGTAGCTGGTCAATTGTAAGAAACTCTCTTCCTTCTGTTAATTTAATACAACATACCATGGAAGAAATAGAAGTGTCTCTAAGCAATCCAGAAAAAATATATTTTGGTCAGACAGATGCGCACTACAGTTCTGATGGTGGACAGACTTCTCAACAAATAGGTACTTATTTGGGAAATCCAACTCACGGAGATATTCGAACAATTCATATCCATTCATCGGACAATGTCCTTTCAGGTATAAACGATATCGTTTTTATTGGCAATGATGGTGGCTTGTCTCTTAAGCCTAATGGAATAATTCCGAATACAACAACTGCAACTCAAAATATTAATGGGATTGGCCTATCAATTAGCCATTTTTGGGGTGTAGCGTGTACGAAAACCGGGGGCGATAGAGTGTCAGGTGCAGTACATAATGGAACAGCGGTTTGGCATAATGGAAGTTGGACTTTGCCATTAGGGATTGGCGATGATTATGAGAGTTACCCAGACGCCAACGATTTGCAAAAAGTATATGTACAACGATGGAATTTCCAGAATGAAAATAATACAACATTAAACAATCCATATACTAATTGGCTTTGGAGTGCGAGCCCTCCGGGAGGAGATATGAATGTTAGGAGCCCAAGAATGGCCTCTCCAAACAACACAAGAAATATAGCTAATTCTCAATTATGGGAAAGCGTGAGTAATGGAGGGTGGACACAAAGAAGTGTAAATAGAACGGACCCGGGAATTGTTCTTCCAGGCAATTTGCCTTCTTATACGACCCTGGCTGCACCTAATATGGGAGGCTGTAACGATGTTCTAGGCACTGGAAAAACGGTTACCGATATGGATGTAAATCCTAATAATCCCGAATTTAAATGGGTGGTAACACGTAAAGGCTATGTTAACAAAGACGCAAATAGTTGTTTTAGTCACTATGCAAATGATTTTGCTGAAATTGAACAAAGCCATGTTTTTTTCTATGATGATAATTCTTTAGCTAATGTTGATGAAAAATGGAAGGATGCTACAACTAATAATGATATGAAAAATTTTACTTTGACCTCGGTTTGTATGGATCCAAATAATCCATATCGAGCATTTGTTGGTGCAGGTGATATTGTTTGGGGACAAACAGGAACAGCAGCACAAAGAGTTTGGTATACTGAAAATGCTGATGAAAATAACCCCGCAAATATTGTTTGGACCGATATAAGCAAAGGCCTACCTCCTGGAATTCCCATTATTGATTTAGTTTATCAATCTGGTTCTAATTCCATAGTGTATGCAGCAACGGATTTAGGAATTTATCGATTAGAGTTTGACGAGAATGCCCCTGCTAATTCCGAATGGGTTTGCTTTAACCAAGGGACAATAAAGGATTTTCCAACAGTCCCAACAATAGAATTGGAAATTGACTATTGCTCTGGTAAACTAGTTGCAGCAACTCATGGTCGTGGATTATGGGAAAGCGATTTATTTTATCACAATAGTACAGGTAATGTGCCTGCAACTAGCTTTATGTCAAATGGTGGTAATACAACTTGGACGGGCGATCGATATGTTGAAGGAAGCATAACGGTTGAAGCGGGTAATACCCTCATAATTCAAGGAACACCTACAAATCCAACAACTATACATATGCCAAAATATGGTCGGATCAATGTTGAAAAAGGAGGACGGTTAATTATTGATGGTGCAACTATAACCAATGGCTGTGGCACTCAGTGGCATGGCATATTTTTAGATGGAGACCCTAACTTGCCACAGCTTCCATTTTCAAACCAGGGTGTTTGTATATTAAGAAATGATGCAGTTATAGAAAATAGTGAGAATGGCGTTGCGAACTATTGGAATAGTAGTGGAGGAGTTATTCTTGCAAGTAATACGACCTTTAGAAACAACAGACGTAGTGCTGCTTTCCTACAATACCAGGGATATAATACGGGTGGTTTCCCTCGTGCGGATAGAAGTAGTTTTACTAATTGTTTGTTTACCGCAACAGATGATTATCCAACGAATGCACCTTCTTTCGATTATCATGTAACTATGTGGGCAGTAGATAGAATACGATTTAAAGGTTGTCAATTTAAGAACTTGCAATCTAACCCTGTAAATAATTTAAGAGGTAAAGGAATATATAGTTTGGATGCTAGTCATATGGTAGAGTCATATTGTGATCCACTGAACGTGAATTGTACACCGGTGCCGAGTGATTTTACTCAATTGGATAATGCCGTAGAAGGACTTGGGTATAATGGTGTAAGTAGCGTTTCGGTTGATCAAGCCACTTTCAATAAGAATGCAATAGGGATAAGCTTAGATGGATTAGATGCTCCTTCAATTACACGAAATTTATTTACCGTAGGTTATGCTAATCCATTAATTAATACTTATTCTATTGGAACGGCATTATTTAATAATCCATACCTAAGAGTAGAGGAGAACACTTATTTGGGAATAGATGTAGCGCCTAATTTGGGCGCAAAAGGTCTTTGGATTAGTAATACGGGAGGTAACGATAATATTGTCTATAAGAATATATTTAATGGCTTGGGCTATGCTAATATAGCTCAAGGGTATAATGAAAATTATTCTAAATTCGGAGGGATTACTTACAGACACGGACTGCGTTATCTTTGTAATACACAGAATATTAATCAAAATGATATTGTTGTAACACCTGCCACTTGGCCTTCCCCTCATGGTATTCATCCAATACAAGCAGAATTAAGTAACCTAACTGGCACGGGAATAGCAATTGAAGCCGCGGGCAATACCTTCTCTCATACTCTTGGAGGATTTGATATTGATAATACTGGCTCGTCTCAAATGTGGTACTACCATACAGGAGGTAATACTGAACCAATTAGCTTTACGTCGAATGTAACATTGAATGGTACGCTTGGAGCTCCTGCATGTATAAGTAACTTGGGAGGTAATACGGAACATCCGCATGAAGTAGACGCAGCTGGACTAATGGCTATGAAAGCAGAATTTTTATCAGTAGATGCATCTTATATTAATTTGTTATATAACCATCAACAATTAATTGATGATGGTAGTACATATCAAATGGTTAATAATGTAACGGAGACTTGGGACGATAATGCCTGGACCATGCGGAATAATCTGCTGGCAAAAGCTCCGAATGTTTCAATAGAAGCTTTAACAGAAGCTGCTCGTGAAAATATACTTCCTGCGGCCATGCTATTGGAAGTCGTTCTAGCCAATCCGGCTAGTGCCAGAGATGAAGTATTTGTAAAGTTTTTACAATTCGAGGCTCCAACTCCTTTATCACAATATATGATCGATATTATAAAATCTACACGGAACGGTGAAACGTATAGAACTAGTTTAGAAAATACCATCAGTGTATTCCAAGCGCGAAGAATAGATATGGCTTATAAGATTATTCAGGCGATGATGTATGATGAAGAGCATATACAAATATAATATACCTGTTTGGTTAAATAAGGTTGGAACACTGCATTCTCAATTTCAATTGGTTGAATTTTACCTTAAAAAAGGGAACATCGTCAATGCGCAAAATATATTGAATGCAATAGGTACTAATTATGAATTAAATGAAAATGAGTTGATAGAGTTTAATGCCTATAGCTCTTTATTTAATTTTAAAGTAGGTATTGCACAAAATAATATGAGTATTCATGAGTTAAGTGAAGCAAAGAAGGTAGACTTACGAGAGATTGCTTCTACTTATGCAAATACTTATGGTGGACAACGTGCACAGAATGCATTATGCTTTTTTTATAATGAATGTTTACAACGTAATTTTGATATACTTCCGCCTCAAAATAAAAAAGGGATTACGCCACTCAAGGCCAAGGCAGAGATCCAGAATATCAAAGTCTATCCTAATCCTGCTAAAGATCATGTGACATTCCAATTGGTTAATAATGATGGGAATTGTACAGATTGCAGATTCTTTGTTTCAGACTTGCAAGGTCGCAAAGTATATGAAGGCAGCTTAGATATATTGAGTGGGTTACATGTGTGGGATACTAAAGATGTGGCGCCAGGTACTTACATATATGAAATTAAAACCAATGTGAAAGTTGAAAGCGGTAAGATTACTATAGTGAAGTAATTTTCACTTTCCATCAGAATACTATTGCAAGGAGTTAAGCTAATGCTTAGCTCCTTTTTTATTTAACACCCCAGAAACTCAAAATGTGCTTCTCCATTGAAGTTGTATCCTAACTTTGAAGGACGTGAAAAGAAGTCTACTTATTGCCCTTATTTTATCTCTTTCCTTGTTTGCCGAGGCGCAACAAATATTTCCTATATATAGTGATAGTACTAAGCGTAACGATATTGATTATTTTGTGCAGCTCAACGAGGTATCTATTGTAGACAAACGCACCTTTGAAAATGACTTAGAGCGATATAAGTATAATCAAATGAAAAACTATGTAGGCAAAGTTTTGCCTTATGTAGATCAAGCAGTAAAAATGTTTCATGAGATAGACCAGGCTACTGCCAATATGAGCCGAGGGCAACGACGCAGATATGTTCGCTCTAGAGAAAAGGATATTAAAGCTAAGTTTGAGGATAAGGTTAAAAAACTCAATAGAACGCAAGGTGCTTATATGGTTAAAGCGATCAATCGTAATTTGGGTAAGAGTTGCTACAGCATTTTAAAAGAAATGAAAAATCCTATTACAGCGGCTTATTACCGCACGGCTAGTGCCGCTTACGGGATTGACTTGGATGAAAATTATAAGCCTGAGAATAATAAGAACTTTGAGAGTATTATGTTGGGCTTTGGGTATTAGATTGGCGCAGCTTTACATAGTGTAATTCTAATTAAATTAATAGCCATTTATATGCTCTTTACTTTTTTTCTTGAAACAATAAAGTAATCCTGATAGCTATCGGGACAAGATCAATCCAAGTTGATGCCTCGCAACAAGCAATGCCGCTTCGCTCTCATTCATTTTATTGTTATATATATGTATTTCATAATTTTTACAGCCAGACATAGGATATAGAATTAATTTACCGCCTTTCTTTTCTTGAAATCAATCCTTTAACACTATTTTTGCCCCCACGCAATTTTATGCCAATACAGTATTACTTATATCTGTCCTTAGCCTTATTTTCTCTTGGAATTATGGGTGTGCTTATGCGTCGTAATGCCATCATTATTCTGATGTGTATAGAGCTTATGCTCAATGCGGTAAACTTGCTTTTGGTAGCATTTTCAACAATGTATAATGATAGCTCAGCGCAATTGTTTGTATTCTTTATTATGGTTGTTGCTGCGGCTGAAGTGAGTATTGGATTGGCCGTTATTGTATTAATGTATCGTAAGGTGCAGTCCATTGATATTAATATTTTAAACCGATTAAAGAATTAACAATAGAAGATGATTGATAATATTTGGTTGGTTCCTTTATTTCCATTGATAGGCTTTTTAATAGCTGGTTTGGGTTCTTTCGTCAAGCTCAAGACAGGCTCTGTAGGTATTGGCAAAGCAGGCGGTTGGATAGCAAGTGCAGCTGTGCTGGCAAGTTTTGTAGTCAGTTTGTTGGCTTTTATAGAAGTGCAGCAAATGGACGGATTTGCACCTCAAGTTGTGCATTTATATGATTTTATTAAGGTTAACTCGCTTGTTGTTCCTTTTGCTTTTCAAATAGACCAATTGTCTATCTTGTTTATGCTTATAATCACTGGTATTGGGTTTTTAATTCATATCTATTCCATGGGTTATATGTCACATGACAAAGGTTATGCGAAGTACTTTGCTTATTTAAACTTATTCATCTTCTCTATGTTGTTGCTTGTTATGGGCGCCAACTATATGATTATGTTCATTGGTTGGGAAGGCGTAGGGCTTTGTTCTTACTTATTAATCGGTTTCTGGTATCATAAGGAAGAATATACAGTTGCTGCTAAGAAGGCATTTGTAATGAATAGAATTGGTGATCTTGGTTTCTTATTAGGGTTATTTCTGATTTACGCTAAGGTGGGTACTTTTGATTATGTCGTTTTAGAAGGTATGTTTTTTGGTGGTAGTGTTGGTGATGTGCCTTATATATCAGCAATTGCTATTTGCTTTTTTATTGGTGCTACAGGAAAAAGTGCTCAAATTCCATTGTTTACTTGGTTACCAGATGCCATGGCGGGTCCAACACCAGTGAGTGCGCTAATACATGCGGCTACGATGGTAACGGCCGGTATATATATGATTACTCGTAGTCATTTTATATTTTCATTGACACCAGAAGTACAACAGGTTATATTATTGGTTGGTACAGCTACCGCGCTAGTAGCAGCTACGATTGCAACCCAACAAAACGATATTAAGAAAGTATTGGCTTACAGTACGGTAAGTCAGCTTGGATTTATGTTTATGGCACTGGGCGTTGGCGCTTATACTACAGCTGTATTTCATGTAATTACACATGCTTTCTTTAAGGCATTACTATTCTTAGGTAGTGGTTCGGTTATACATGCCATGAGCGACGAGCAAGATGTGCGCTTAATGGGTGGCTTGAAAAAGAAAATGCCCATTACCTATGGAACATTCTTAGTGGGAACTATAGCCATTGCGGGTATTCCTCCGTTGAGTGGGTTCTTTAGTAAGGATGAGATTATGGCTCATGTATTTACACATGGTACTTCTGGAAAGATTTTTTGGGTACTAGGTATGCTTGCCGCTTTGCTTACAGCATATTATATGTTCCGCTTATTGTATTTGACATTCTTTGGTGAGTTTCGTGGTGGTGATACATTGGAATCTCATGTGCATGAGAGCCCATCGCTAATGACTATACCATTAATTGTATTGGCTGTATTATCTATTATTGGTGGCTTTATTGGTATCCCTGAAGTATTTGGGATGGGAGAGCATTGGTTACAGAGCTTTTTAAATCCAGTAATAAAACGAACATTAGAAATGCCATTTGAAACCATGCATTTATCACATAGCGCTGAGTTTATTATGATGGCTGTAGCGGTTACAATTGCTATTATTGGTTGGTTGCTAGCACGTATGGCATATAAAAATTACGACCCTAAAAAAGAAACAAAAGGTATTGCTCAGTTCTTTGAGGAAAAATGGCATTTTGACGAAGCTTATAATAAAGCTATTGAAAAGCCATTGATGAAATTAAGTGAGCAGTCAGAGCATTTTATTGAGAAAAAAGGAATAGACGGTGCAGTAAATGGTGCTGGGAAACTGGTACACTTTGCTGGAGATAAACTACGATTATTGCAAAATGGTTCAGTAGGCTTTTATTTATTCTTAATGGTATTAGGTATTATTTTATTATTCATCATTCAATTATTAGCCGCTTCATAAAATGATATTAATACTACTCATCATATTACCCATTGTTTTAGGCGCATTATCTTTTGCGTTAGAAGGCAAAAATGCATGGTATCTTGGTATTCTGTCTTCCCTTGCAACTATCTTAATGTCTATAACCGCATTGGGGCAAGCCAAAGAAGGTGTAACGAGTGTAAAGTATGCCTGGATCAAATCTATTGGTGCAGACTTTAGTCTGAGTATGGACGGATTAGGTTTCTTAATGTGCTTATTGACTGGCATTGTATTCCTACTTACGTTCATTGTCTTGTCTAAGAAGTCAGAAGTTACTTCGGGTCGTTTCTTTGGTTTAATGCTTTTATCTCAAGCCGGTTTATTGGGTGTTTTCTTAGCCTATGATGCCATGTTATTCTACGTATTCTGGGAGTTGGCTTTAATTCCTGTATACTTTTTATGTAGCTTATTTGGTGGAGAGAATAGAATTAAAGCCAGTTTTAAATTTTTCATTTATACCTTCTTAGGTAGTTTATTAATGTTAGTGGCTATTATATATATAGCGCAGCAAGGGAGTTTCTCTGGCTTTTCTTGGGAATCTTTTGTAGCTACTGGTGCGGATTTGGGTACTACTGAACAAATACTTTTATTTGCGGCCTTCTTTATAGCCTTTGCTATTAAGATGCCTATTTTCCCTTTCCATACTTGGCAACCAGATACCTACGAACAATCTTCAACACCAGTAACTATTGTACTGAGTGCATTGATGGTTAAGATGGGTTTATTTGCCATTATTCTTTGGTTGCTTCCAGTATTAAAAGGCGGTACGGCTTATTGGATGAATGTTGTGTTGGTACTTAGTGTAATTAGTATTGTATATGCTTCTTGTATGGCATTGGTACAAACGAATATTAAGCGCCTAGTTGCTTATTCTTCTATTGCCCACGTTGGTTTAATGTGTGCTGTATTATTTGCTCATCCTTTAGATGCTATGGCTGCTGATAATATTGGCTTGCAAGGTGTTGTATTGCAAATGTTTAATCACGGAATTAATATCTTAGGGATGTGGTTACTTGTTTATGTTATTGAAGACCGATTAGGAACACAAGATTTGAATAAGATGGGAGGTGTCGCTAAGATTGCTCCAGTATTTACTGTTGCATTGGTTGTGGTATCATTGGCTAATATTGGCTTGCCATTGACGAATAGTTTCCCCGCTGAGTTTATGATGTTTACTTCATTGTTTACCTCTAGCTCGACCTATGCAATTGGCTTAACAGTGTTTGCGGGCTTGGCTATTATTTTAGCAGCTGTTTATACTTTAGGCATGGTACAAAAAGTTGCTTTTGGTGGGCTAAAAGAAAATACAAAATCATTTAAAGATTTGAGTTGGAACGAAATGGTTCCATTGGTTATAATCATGGTAGGCATATTAGCCATTGGCTTTTATCCTAACTTATTAATGGACTTTATTAAAACGATGATGTAATGATTGCTATAATAGTATCTGCCATATTAGGAGTTGTACTCATGTTTGCTGGAATATTTTTTCCAAAGTCTAAAACTATTCGTGCTATTGCCGTTGTGGCCTTTGCTGTATTGTTAGGAGCAGGTTTTATAGATTTTGCACATGCAGGAACCCCATCAGAAATTTATTATAACGGCATGATTGTGATTAGTACTTATGGTGCTTGGTTCAATTTGTTAATTATTGCTTGTGGTTTAATGTACTTGCTCATATTCAATAAATCCATTGCCGATGTAGGTAAGAACGATGCAGAATATTTTGCACTAATGCTTTTTATTATGTGTGGTGTGTTCTTATTGAGTTCATACAATCACTTATTGATTTTATTCTTAGGTATCGAAATCCTTTCAATCCCTCAGTATATATTGGCTGGTAGCGATAAAGGAAATTTGAAGAGTAACGAAGCTTCCTTAAAGTATTTCTTAATGGGTGCTTTTAGCACGGGTATTTTACTCATGGGAATTACCTTGGTTTATGGTGGAGTTGGTTCGTTTGATATTGGAACAATTGCCATGACCTTACAAGGTGCAATATCTGCATTACCATTGGTTGGCATATTGTTTATTTTAATTGCCTTTGGCTTTAAAGTTTCGGCAGCGCCCATGCATTGGTGGACAGCCGATGTATATGATGGAACTCCAACAGCAATCACGCCTTTTATGGCAACCATTGTTAAGGTAGGAGCGTTCATTGGCTTTATACGTTTATTCCACTTATCCTTTGGTCAGCTGCATCAGAATTGGAGTGTTGCTCTAGCAGTGCTAATCTGTCTTACTATGTTCATTGGTAACCTTACAGCGGTCTATCAACAGAGTGTAAAACGTATGCTAGCTTACTCTAGTATCGCGCAAGCAGGTTTTATGTTGTTGGCAGTATTTTCTAATAATGAGTTAGCTGAGACTTCAATTATTTATTATGGTGTAGCTTATACCTTGGCTAGTTTAGGTGTATTTGCTGTATTGATTAAATTAAAAGATTACACCTTTGACGGTTTTAATGGATTAGCTAAGAAAGATCCTGTATTGGCTTTTACAGCTACAATCAGCTTGCTTTCTTTAGGTGGTATTCCTATCACGGCTGGTTTCTTTGCTAAGTACTTTTTATTAAAAGCTACTTTAGTTCAAGGTCAGTGGATTTGGTTAGTTGTATTCGCGGTAATAATGGCTGCGGTAAGTGTATATTATTATTTAAAAGTAATACGCGCCATGTACTTTGAAGAAGGAACGCCAGAAATGCTTAGCCCTACAACTTCTATCGAAAAGGGACTTCTTATTTTAAATGCTGTATTGATTATCCTTTTAGGAGTATTCCCAGACTTTATCTTAGAGTATAAAGCAAGTTATATGGCTATTCGTGATATGCTTGTATCTTAGTTAGCTAGATTAAGTATAGCTTTTTCCATTAATAATATTTTCCTTTTCATCTTTATTCTGCTTTTTCTAGTATTTTTAAAAAATGAGACTTTCGCTTCTCTTATTGTTACTATTTCCTCTGTTGAGTTGGGCGCAGAAAAAGCTGCCCAATCAAATAGACAATCCGGATAAGCGTAAAGTAGTTCGTGCTCGAAAATTATTGAATGAGATAGTGTCCAAAAAAGTGTGTAAAATCCAAAAGATTGATTTTTGTAATTGCAACACAAAAACACTTAAAATATGGACTTTACACAACAGCAAATTACGACTATTTTTGATGAAATAGCACAAGGAGAAAATGGTTATCA
>CALIIL010000114.1 GCA_938017685.1 uncultured Chitinophagaceae bacterium | reverse complement strand
GACTTCCCACAACAAGTTTGTTTGCTTTGAAAGTAAAATTAATCAAATCGATTACACACTTTTTTGTACACTACCTTGAATGAAGGTGAGATTGGATTAGGTCTTAAGTTCTTAACCAAGTTACGTAATGACAATATGAACAATTCATATTTCCATGAAGCATTAGTGCGTGTTGAGAAACAAATACTGGATAAAGTGGCTGAGTTGCATGGCGTCGATGACGGTGGTGAAGGGGAATATTTCTTAGAAGGGAAAATGCCAAAACCACTTAAGGTAACGGAGACATTAATTGATAATGGATTGGCACGAAGTAATGACCAAAAGGCTGAAACAGTTAGCGAGCTAAAAGGGCGTATCAGCAGAAAAGATAGGCGTAAGCTGATTAAAAAATTACAAAAAGGTGAAAAGGATAAAAAAGATAGTAAGGAAGTAGCTTCTTTAGATTTTGCCGAGGCAGATGCGCCATTTAAAATCGGACGAAAGCGAAAAGGTGAGGTAGACGAACTAGAAATGATGGACTACAATATGCAGGAATCATTTCTTATTCAGGATTGTAGGTTGGCCACATTAAAGAGTAATACTGTTGACTCTGCTTCTCATTATTTACGCTTGTTATTAGTTGATACCTTGGATTATTTTAATGATTTAAGCGAAGATGATCGCTTACTTTTTGAGGAGGCAGTAGATTATTACAAACAGAAAGAATATAACCGTTGTGCTAATAAATTAGAGCCTATTGTTACAAATTACCCTGGCAACTTTGATGCTCAATTACTATTGGGGGATGCATTTTATAGAATGGGCCTAGATAGTCCTACCTATCAGCGCTATACATTTATAACGCAAGAGTGGCCGGATAGACCAGAAGGTTATGAGCGCTTAAGTAAGTATCATGTAAGTAAAGGTAAGTTTAAGGATGCGGCCAAAAGCATTATTGAGGCCATCTTAGTGTATCCTGAGGTCGCTTATTGGAGACAGTTAGGCTTAATTCTATCTAAGAGTGGGCGCAAGTTTGACCCACGATGGATAAGTAGAGAAGTATATCCTATAAAGACGGATAAGAATTATGAAGAAATCATGGCGGATGAAAAGTGGGCTTGGTTGGAATATCAGAAAGCTAAAGCTGTACTGTATTCTTACACATCTGAGAACGGTCTCTTGAGAACAAATGAAATTTCCGCCTTGCCATACATAGAACTATATGGTTGGTATACCATGCTGGTCCGATCTGAAAAGCCTGGTGAAAAGATAAACTTTGCCTTTGCCCGCTCAATGAATAAGATGGGCTTTATAGATTGCTATACTTTAATCTCGCTGTTCCATCATGATGTGTATGATCAGTTTAAGGATTTGGTTAAGAACAATCCTAAGAAAGTGCGTGAGTATTTTTATGTACTCATGAATTGGGAGCGTGAGGAGTTTGATCAATATAGAGTAGGGGAGGAAAAGGAGAAGGTTGAGGAGGCTAAGAAAAAGGCTGAGTCTGAAAAGAAGAATAAGTAGATATTAAAAATAAATTGGAAACCTTTTTCCTTTTTTTTAATAAAGAAAGTACTACTTCATTAGTTTTTTTTGATATTCAGATAGTAGTCTTAGACTTTGCTAGGTGTTTGTCCAGAACTTAGTAACTCCAAAATATAAAAGTATCAAAGCATTATCACAAATCCGGCTGCCATCATTGCTTGTAAAATAATATTCATTCCTTACACACTAACCCCAAAATCACGTAAAGCATCATTCAAACTCGTTTTCTTGTCAGTGCTTTCTTTGCGTTGTCCTATGATTAGTGCGCAGCTTACATTGTACTTTCCTGCTGGGAAGTCTTTTTCATAACTTCCAGGAATAACTACAGAACGAGGTGGAACGTAACCTTTTGTTTCAACTGGAGTAGCACCGCTTACATCTATTATTTTTGTGCTTTGTGTTAGTACTACGTTGGCACCTAGTACGGCTTCTTTGCCTACGTGTACACCTTCTACAACGATGCAACGGCTGCCTATAAATGCGCCGTCTTCTATAATGACTGGACTAGCTTGTAATGGCTCTAATACGCCGCCTATTCCTACGCCACCGCTTAAGTGTACATTTTTGCCTATTTGTGCGCAACTGCCTACTGTGGCCCATGTATCGACCATGGTGCCTTCATCTACATAGGCACCAATATTTACATAACTTGGCATCATAATTACGCCTTTGCTTAGGTAAGATCCGTAGCGTGCCACTGCATGAGGAACTACGCGTACGCCTAGTTCTTCATAATTGGTTTTTAGCTTCATTTTATCATAGAACTCAAAGGGTGGTAGACTCATGGTTTCCATTTTTTGCACACCAAAATACATGAGTACCGCTTGCTTAGCCCAAGCATTTACTTTCCAACCTGCTTCTGCCAATGGGTCTGGCTCGGCTACTCTAAGTCTTCCTTTGTCTATTTCTTCTATTGTATCGTGCACGGCTTGCTCGTATTGAGCTTCTTTTAAAAGTTCTCTATTGTCCCAAACGGCTTCGATCAATTGTTGTAATTCCATAGGTTGGCAAAAGTACTCATTGATTTACGATGTACGAAGTCAGATTTGAGATTTTTGATTTTTGCGAAGGAGGCCTTGCCAAATAGACCTTTTCTTTTTTTAGGATATTAATTTGTAAATTTGATACTATGAACGCCGACGAATTAAGAGCATTTATTATTGAAGAAATAAAGGGTTTGAGTAAAGAAAAATTACTCCAAATCGAAAACTTGATAAACAATGTGAAAGAAGAAGATGCGAATGCATTGAATGAAACGGCTGCTCAATATGGTCTGAGTGAATGGCAAAAATTGAGTGATGCCCAGCGTGCAGGGCTCGAAGAAGCTGTAGATTCGCTGGATAGAGGCGAGCGAATGAATGGCGAAGATGTATTGAGTGACATTCGTAAAAAGTTTGGCTTAAGTGCATAATTATTATTTTTCGGAACCGGCACGACAAGATTTGAATAATCTGTCCTATTATTTATTAAATCATTGGAGTATAGAAGTTCTTGAGAGAATCATTTATGAACTAGAGCAATTGATTTTGAGGATTAGAGAAAACCCATTTCAATTTATGCTGATATCAGCAAGACTTGGCTTGCGCAAATGTGTGCTAAATAAACAAAATACGGTTTATTATAAAGTTCGAGAAAATAGTATCGAAATTGTTCGGATTTTTGATACTCGGCAGCATCCTGACAAACTTACTTTTACACTTTGAAAAAATATCTAGTCATACAAACCTCTTTTATTGGTGATGTCATTTTAGCAACGGCTTTAATTGAAAAATTGCATGCGCATAATCCAACGGCTCAAATCGATATTTGCCTTCGTCAAGGGAATGAAAGTTTATTTATTGGACATCCTTTTCTCCGTCAGGTACATATTTGGAATAAGAAAAAAAATAAGTATAAAAACTTGTGGTTGCTAAGCAAGGAAATTAGAGAAAAGCAGTACGATGTTGTGCTTAATTTACAACGGTTTGCTAGTTCAGGTTTTTTGACCTTGCGTAGCGGTGCAGCGCATAGAATAGGTTTTAAGAAAAATCCTTTGTCATTCTTTTTTACCAAATCATTTGCCCACGATATATCTGATAAAGGAACATTACATGAAGTTGAGCGCAATCAAAAAATGATTGAACATATAACAGATAAGTTCGCCGCTAAACCTAAATTGTATCCAAGTGATGATGATTATGAGCGTGCCAAACGTATTACAAATGGAAAAAAATATATAACCATATCACCAGCATCAGTATGGTATACCAAGCAGCTCCCGAAAGAAAAATGGATTGAACTCTTAGATAATACAGCTCTGGATATTGAGGTATTTATTCTTGGCGGTCCGGGTGATAGGGCGCTGGGTGATGAGATTGCTGTACAGTCAAAACATACAAGAGTGACTAACTTATGCGGGCAATCTAGCTTATTAGGTTCGGCTGCCTTCATGCGCGATGCATTTATGAATTATGTAAATGATTCCGCACCCTTACATTTATGCTCTGCTGTAAATGCGCCAGTGACTGCATTTTTTTGTAGCACGGTTCCTGCTTTTGGTTTTACACCATTGAGTGATCATGCGCGGGTAATAGAAACCAAAGAAAAACTGGATTGTAGACCTTGCGGTTTGCATGGGTTTAAGACATGCCCCAAGGGACATTTTAAGTGCGGAGATATTGATGTAAATAATTTATAATGAAAATGGAACAGTTCGAAAGCGATATAATAAACTGCATGGCCACTTTTGAAACTGGTGGTACTATTCTATATCCTACAGATACCATATGGGGCTTAGGTTGTGATGCAACGGATGAGCATGCCGTTGATAAAGTATCGGCTATTAAGAACCGTCCTGAGAAAAAATCATACATTGTATTAATGTCCGATGTGGCCATGCTCAAGAAATATCTTACAAACCCAATGGCAGATTTAGAAAACTTTATAGCTGCCCAAACAGGTGCAACAACGATAATTTATAGCGGAATAAAAGGGATTGCACAAAACGCGCTAGCTGCAGACGGTAGCTTGGGTATTCGTATTCCTAAAGATGATTTTTGCTTAGCTTTAATCAATCGTTTTGGGAAGCCAATCATTAGTACCTCTGCTAATTTGAGCGGTGAGCCTAACCCTTCTTTTTATAATGAAATGAGTAGTGCAATACTTGAACGGGTGGATTATACTTGCCATTGGCGCCAAGAAGATGAGGAGCCCAAGGCCCCTTCAAATATAATTAAGTTAAATGATGACGGAACGATACTGAAAATCCGTTAATCGCTCGCTTTGTCTTAAATTTGCTTACTTATGTGGTTTAACGTTCGAAAATTTATTGTGCTCTATAGATTGCCCATTGCCGTAGCATTGCTTGCACTTGGTGTATACATGACTGGATGGGTCAAAAATGGTGCATACTCATCATGGATCTTTTTCTTAATAGGTATCTTAATGTTGGTTGCTCACTTTATGTTGGGGCCTATCACCTTAATACAGCGCTATGTTGAAAGTGGCGACGTTGATGGTGCGAAGAGTTTATTAGGACGAGTAAAGTATCCTAAATTGCTATACAAGCCTATACGATCGGCTTATTATATGTTGAAGTCTCAGTTTAGTACCTTAAATGAGGATTATGATGCTGCTGAGTCGGACATAAGACAAAGCTTAGAAGCTGGTACGGAAAAAAATATGGAAGGCACCGCTTATCTTCAATTGGGCAGTATTGCCTTTAAGAAAGGCGATAAGAAAAATGCTTATTCTCATATAAGAAAAGCAGTAGAGCTGGGATTACCTGATAAAGAAACAGAAGCTACAGCTTACTTACAATTAGTAGGTATCTGTGCGGATAGACGTGATTACCGAGGTGCAAAACATTATTTTAGAAAAGCAAAAGCATGCAAGGCCAAAGGCAAAATGATTGTTGATCAGATTAAAGAATTGGATAAGCAAATGAGCCGTATCCCGGGTTAATCCTTTTTAGGTGTTTGTTCAGGTTTAGGTCTATTTGGCTTCTTTCTTTTATTACTATTTGGTTTGTTACTCTTAGGCTTTTTGTCGCCGATATTATTTGCTTGACCTTTTTTGTTAGCCGGCTTATTGCCTTGAGGTTTTTTGCCATGTGTTTTTTTATTTCCGCCAGCACCCGTTTTTCCTTGTGGTTTGTTCCCGCCTTGTTTTCGTTTTTGGTTGCCGCTTCTTTTCTTACGTGCTTTTCTATCCAAGGTTTTCAAGCTTATTTGGCCTACAAGGTCAGCATATTCTTTTTCCACCTCTTCACCTTTTTTAGGTTCTAATTCTACTGGTTTCATTTCATCAACCAGTTCGCCTTTTTTATTGAGTTCAAGAATGGTATTTACTCTTTCAATACTGAGCGGGTATAGCTTGCTACTTCCTGGGTAACTGTACCATAAGAGATTTTTAAAAATGTCTCTCTTTTGTAAATAGGCTGTTCCTGCTGTTGTCTTCAGCTTATCTGCTTTCTTAGGAAATACTTGCAAGGCTTCCATGTATGTATCTAGCTCAAAGTTTAAACAGCACTTTAAGCGACCACACTGACCAGATAGTTTTGTTTGATTAATGGCTAAGTTCTGATATCGAGCGGCAGTTGTTGATACTGCATTAAATTTAGTGAGCCATGTGCTACAACAAAGCTCACGACCACAACTGCCAATACCACCAATCTTGCCAGCTTCTTGGCGTATGCCAATCTGCTTCATTTCAACCTTCATTTTAAATTCAGAGGAAAAAGTGCGAATTAATTCTCTAAAGTCTACACGGTCTTCGGCGGTATAAAAGTAAGTGGCTTTTTTACCATCGGCTTGTATTTCTACTTCGCTTAGTTTCATATCCAAGTTTAAGCGGCGAATAATTACACGACCGTTAATCAAGGTTTCTTTTTCACGAAGTTTAGCTTGATTTAAACTTTCGATTTCGCTCTCGGTTGAGATGCGCAATATCTTTTTAATATCTTTATCATCTTCACGAACGCGTTTTTTCTTCATTTGTAAGCGTACTAGCTCACCAAACAAATTAACTGTACCTACGTCAAAGCCACCTTGGCCTTCAACGGTTATGTATTGACCTTTTTGTAGGTCCATTGGGTTGGTCAATTTATAAAAATCCTTACGGCTGCCATTGCTAAAGCTTACCTCTACAAATGGAAATGCCTTGCCAAAGTCTGCCACAGGAATATCACTGAGCCAATCATATACATTTAATCTATTGCAGCCACCGCTACTACAGTTCCCGTTGCTTTTACAGCCTCCCGGTTTGCCATCTTTACTTGAACCACAGCTTCCACATCCCATTCTTCTCTATATATTAAGTTGTTGTATTAAAAATTATCTATACAAATATAAGGAATTGAGAATTAGCAATTATGATGCTTATGTACTTAGTACTAACAGTTTATTTTCAAAATTTGCTACCTATAGTAATGATTATTGCAAGTAAGTTTGTTAAAATAGGTACTATGTATTGTAAAGTACTAAATTAGGTTATACATTTGTTCTTGAAATGAATGTAGAAAATATACAAAGTCAGATGAAAAAAGGGGTTCTGGAGTTCTGTATACTCACAATAATTGGGCGCGGAGAGGTATATCCTGCTGATATTGTTGAAGAGTTGAAAGAAAAAGGTATGCCCGTTTTAGAAGGTACATTATACCCATTACTTACTAGATTAAAGAAAGCAGGTTACTTAGACTATCGGTGGGTAGAAAGTACAGGAGGCCCACCACGAAAATATTTTTCAATGAATAAGGAAGGACGTAAGTTCTTAAAAGCATTAGAAACCACATGGACCGAAATATCACAAGCCGTAGAAATAATAACCAAATAATGACCCTAAAAAAACTATAATGAACAACGAACAGATAAAAATAACTTATTGCGCACAAACACTTGTCTTTGAAAAAGAGGCGTATGATGATTTTCAAGAATATGAAAAAGGCCTGAAAGATTTTTTCTTAAAGCAGGAAGATGGTCAAGAAATTTTTGATGATTTACAACTTCGCATTTGCGAAATGTTACAGATGCGTATGAAAGCATCAGGGGGAGTAATAAACCAGGCAGATGTAAATTTTTTACAAACAAGTATTGGTCACACCAATCAGTTAGAAGAAGAAGAATTGGACAGCGAGCCACAAACGGGTGATAGTACAATGGCATCAAAACAGACCTCATTTGATGGTGATTTTAGTAAAAAACTATACCGTGATAACTTAGGTAAGATGCTCGGAGGCGTAAGCTCAGGATTGGGTAATTACTTTTCAATCGATCCATTAGCATTCCGCTTATTATTTATATTGACTACAATTATCACCAACGGTTTTGGTCTAATCGCCTATCTAATTTTATGGGTCGTTCTTAAGCCAAAGGATTTAGAACCTAATTATAGTAAGCGCTTATTCCGTAATCCGAATGATAAAATAATTGCTGGTGTGTGCGGAGGAATTGCCACTTTCTTTAAAACGGAGGCGTGGATTATTCGTATTATATTCTTAAGTCCACTGATCTTAAATGGAGTTTTTGATGGATTGTTAGATTGGGATATTTCTATATTTAATGGTTCTGCACTAGGGCTTTCTGTTTTATCATATGTCATACTTTGGATAACAACCACGGAAGTATTAACCCCCACTGATAACCTACTTGCAAAAGGTGAAAAGGTTACTATTGATTCGGTTACAGAAACGGTACGCGCGTCTCATGCCAACCCAAATTCCAATTCTGCTTTTCTCAATATATTAAGAATATTTGCCTTTATACTTATTGGTATAATTGTGCTGAGCTTATTCTTTTTGTTACTTGGCCTAGCCTTTGGTTCTGTTATTGCGTACCCTTTAGTTAGTGCCGTATTAGATACTCAGTTACTAAAGTGGTTAGGTTGGCTAAGTATCACATTCTTTATTTTACTCCCTATTATAGCCGTTATTGTATGGTCCATACGTCGTATGATAGGTGCTAAAGGCCCTAATAAAGGCCTAAGATTAACTTTTGGAAGTCTATGGGCTTTGGGCTTAGGAGCGGCTATTACTTTAGTTGTTATGTTGGCTAGTCAAAATGATCGTTCGAAGTATGTTGAGCAAAGAATAGACTTGCCCGTATCAGGTGATACACTTTTTGTTAAGGACCTCGAGACTGATTTTCTTCCGGCTAAGAATACGGGCACCAATTTTATATTTCAAGATTTGTACAGCGAAGATGAAAAATCCAGACAATCTAATTGGGTTAACTTTAGGCAGGAGCCAAGTCCTAACGATAGTTTTTATGCCAAGGTGCGTATTGAAACCTTTGGTAGTACAAAAGGCTTGGATGAAAAGAACTTAGGTGAATTTAGAACAGCTTTTAGCGATAATACTTTTTATATATCTAAATATGTTCGTATCCCTAAAGATTTACCTTACAGATTTCAGCATGCAACAGTTACTGTATATGTACCTAAAGGGAAAGTGCTATACTCAAAAAAGAATAGAAAGAATGTCGTTATTAATAAAAAAGGCATTTATATCAATAGCTCTGATAATGAAGATTGGGATATTGAAGAAGAAAGTGATCAAGAAGATATTGAAATGGAATTAGACGATATTGAGCAGATTGCTGAAGATGCAAAAAAAGAAGCGAAGGAAGCTACAAGAAAAGCTAAAATGCAAATCAAGATCGAGCGACAACGTTTAAAAGCTGAAAAGAAGCGTATTAAGTTAGAGGCGCTAGAGAACGAGTTAAATCTAGACACTGATCAAGATAATATTGAGTAGGCTTAATAATTTGATAATATAGGAGAGTGATTTCAGGCTTATTTTTGTTGTCAGTAAATGGAAGAAGCAAAAATATTATTAGTAGATGATGAACAGGATATATTAGATATATTATCCTTTAATCTAATTAAGAATAAATTTTCCGTTGCTACAGCTTGTAATGGTGAACAAGCAATTGAAAAGGCTAAAGAATTTAAGCCAGACTTAATTGTATTGGATATTATGATGCCGAAAAAAAATGGTATTGAGACATGCAAGGAAATAAGAAAAATACCTGAACTAAAAGATACGGCGGTTATATTCTTAACGGCCATGGTCGATGAGGATTCTGAAATTCATGGATTAGATGTTGGAGCCGATGACTATATTCCAAAGCCAATAAAACCTAAACTGTTTATTTCTAAAGTGAATGCAACCTTGCGCCGATTAACGAATCGAGAAGCACGTATAGTATTTGAAGATTTGGAAATAAATCGAGTAAAATTTACTGTAAGCCATAAAGGCGCTGAGATTAATTTGCCAAGAAAAGAATTTGAACTTTTTGCGTTGCTTGCTTCGGAGCCTGGTCGTGTTTTTTTAAGACAAGAAATATTAGACAAAGTATGGGGTACAGAAGTTATTGTTGGTGATAGAACAATTGATGTACATGTACGGAAAATTAGAAAAAAGCTAGATGCTGATTTTATTAAGACGGTAAAGGGTGTAGGATATAAGTTTGAGCATTAATATAGATCTTATATTTGCCTGGTGTTAAACACAAAAAAATTATCGTCTAAAACTATTGCCGCATTGGCAGCTATTGCTATGGCTTTATTAGCGGCATTGCTCACCTTTGTTTTTACTAAAGAAATGATGGCCGTCCTTATTACATTTTTTGTAATGTGGTTGGCTAGCTATTATGTAATCGTTTATGTTTTAGAAAAATTTATTTACAAAAAGATAAAACTCATCTATAAATTTATTTCCAAAGAAAAAGCGTCAATAAAAGAGCAGCGCTTTAATGATTCTCTTGTTTCAGAGAAAACAATGGATGAAGTAAAAAACGACGTAAAGGAGTGGGCTATTGAAAAGCGTGGAGAAATACAGACACTTCAAGGAAATGAAGCGTTTAGAAAAGAGTTCTTAATGAATTTGGCACATGAGTTGCGCACACCCATTTTTTCAATACAAGGTTATATATCTACGCTCTTGGATGGCGAAATAAATAATCCTGAAGTAAATGAGAAGTTTCTGGAACGTGCTGCCTTAAGTGCGGATCGGCTTAACTCTCTGGTTGATGATGTTGATAAAATATCGCGCTATGAAAGCAATCGTATTCAGATTGAGAAGGAATTGTTTAGCATACAAGTGTTAATTAAAGAAGTGTTTGAAGAGTTGCTCCCCAAGGCTGCTCTTAATAAAATAAGCATGGCGATTAAAAAAGGTTGTGAAAGTGAGCTAGAAGTATATGCCGATA
>CALIIL010000113.1 GCA_938017685.1 uncultured Chitinophagaceae bacterium | reverse complement strand
ATAGCCTAGCTCTTTAATATCTGTTATTACAAAATAAGCTAGAATGCCAGATGGAAGAAAGTGTGATATAAAATGTTCTGCCAAATCTTAAAATTTAACCCCAAAGATAATTTACTCCCCACAGTTATCACGTGATCCCATAAATTACGCATTATACTTTTGAACTTACTGCGGTTTAATACAGGATATAATTCTATTGGTTTGATTTTTTGCATTAGTCAAAAATAGCAACAGAGTACATTATGAGTTTACGCACCTAAGATATTTGCCAAAAACTTACATGTCCATAATGGTTCATATTAGGCTAAGTATACCATGAGGGTGTTTAATATTCGAAGCCTTTACGAAATCTTCGAACCGCCCTTCGACCCCGCAAAGCGAGGCAGGCATGCTCAGGGTGACAATCTTACCTATCATCAAATCATCAAATCATCAGATCATCAAAGCATCAAATCATCAAAACAGTATGTCAGGCTGAGCTTGTCGAAGCCCTTACGAAGTAGGCACAATTATAATCTTTCGAACCGCCCTTCGACCCCGCAAAGCGGGGTAGGCATGCTCAGGGTGACAATCTTACCTATCACCAAATCACCAAATCAAATCACCTACTTAAACTTAAAGTTATAAGTAACACTCGGGATAATAGGGAAGATAGATACTTGCTTTACCTTGAGGTCTACGCCATTGCTTAAGTCGCCCGGAAGATCAAGGTATATAAAGTAAGGATTAAGGCGGCTATAGACATTGTAAATGCCAAAGGCCCATGAACCTGTCCAGCGTCTTTCTTTCTTCGGTGTGGGTGTATAAATAGCGCCAATGTCTAAGCGGTGGTAAGCAGGCAATACAAAATTATTGAGCTTGTCAAAACCTTGTAATAAGGTCTGATCTACAATATATAAATCGGAAGGAAGTGTAACACGGGTGCCACTACCAAAAACAAATAAACTGGAGAAGGTCCATTTCTTGTTTAACTCATAAGCTCCTGTAATAGAAAAGTTATGTCGCTGGTCGTACTTGGCAAAATAAGGATCGCCATTATTTAGTTTCTCAAAGTTTCGTTTTGTCCATGCAAGCGTATAAGAGATCCAACCAGTAAAACGCCCTTTGGCTTTATTAATATAAAACTCCGCGCCATAGGCCTCGCCATTACCAAATACAAACTCATAATCAATATCTCTAATCTGATCGGGGGTGTAACCCTCTCGATATTCTAAGAGATTTTGCATGTCTTTATAATAGACTTCTACCGAGCTTTCGATTAAGTTGTCCTTGAAATTTCTAAAATAACCGAGGCTATATTGCCAACCAATTTGTGGTTGTACAAAGTAGGTACTGGGTGTCCAAATATCCGTAGGTAGGGTAGAGCCATTATTGGTAACCAAGTGTAAGTATTGATAGTTACGTGCTACACTGGCTTTAAAGGAAGAGTTGTTATTTAATGTAAAACGCATGTTTAAGCGCGGTTCAAAACCTCCATAACTTTTGGCAATTTCTCCTGCTTTGTAGGATGTGCTGTCTAGTTTTTTTGTTTGGTCAAAGGGGTCTAAGGTGTATCGAGTATAAGGTCCTGCTTGCATAAAACGAGAGTAACGTAAGCCAGCATTTACTTTAATATGCTGTCCAATATCAAATTCATCCATCACATAAGCGGCTATCTCATGGGCATATTTTTTATTGCCTTGATTAGGATTAAACTCTACACCAGCACTCTCACCCACAATGGTACTTGGTGTAAAGGTGTGCCAAGTGTAGTTGATGCCGCCTTTAAAATTATGCCCAAATGCCGAGTAATAATCCAAGTCGGATTTGATGCCTAAGTCTCTAATGCCTGAATATAATTTTACTTTAAAATCTTGTTGAGCACCATTGAATTCAAAATTGTAATCGTTGTATACAGCTGTTGTGTTTAAGAATAATTTGTCATTGAACAAATGGTTCCAGCGTAATGTGGCCGTTTTATTGCCCCAAGGAACATTAAAGGAAAAAGTGCTGGCTGAGTTTTTGAAGGTAAAAACATCTTTGCCAAAATAGGCACTTAAGTACACGCGGTCTTTATCACTAAAAGTATAATTGGCCTTGGCATTGACATCATAGAAATAATATCCGCTGCCACTAAAAGTACTCTCCTCGCTAACAAATGGCTTAACCAAGGCATCAATATAAGTACGGCGCGCACTCACTATAAAAGAAGATTTGTCCTTTACAATCGGTCCTTGAAACGATAGGCGAGAAGCAATTAAGCCAATGCCACCATCCACTTGATACTCTTTGTTGTTGCCATCTTTCATGGTTACATCTACAACAGATGAAAGTCGCCCGCCATAATTAGCCGGCATACCGCCCTTAATTAAGGTTACATTTTTAATGGCATCGGCATTAAATACGGAGAAGAAACCAAATAGGTGACCTGTATTATATACCACAGCATCATCTAGCAATACTAAGTTTTGATCTGGACCGCCGCCGCGCACATAGAAACCACTTTGCCCCTCACCAGCCGAGCTTACGCCGGGCAGTAATTGCAATGATTTCAGGATGTCTACTTCGCCTAAGATTACGGGTAGTTTTTTAATATCAGAAACATCTAGTTGGTGCACACCCATTTCGGTGCTTTGTATATTTTTGTCTTTTGCTTTTCCGGTAATAACGACTTCTTTTCCAACGACCCGTTTATTGCCTAATTCAAAATTTATTTTTTTATCGCTGCTTGCATCGACCGTTTGAGTTTTACTGTCAAAACCTAAGTAAGAAATTTTAAACGCATAAGTACCAGCGGGAATGGTTATCGAATAGAAACCATAATTATTTGTTCTAACGCCTCTGTTCAATGTAGGAATGTAAATATTAGCAGCGGGCAAGCTCTCACCTGTTGAGCCATCTCGCACATAACCACTGATCGTAGATTTATCTTGCGCAAAGGATAGAATGCTAGTCAATATGAATATGACGGTAAAGAATACTTTTTGAAACATTGCTGTAATACTGAACGCCAAAGGTAATTACTTTTAAAAGGAGCTTTCCCATTTGGATTGTCCTATTCTATAAGAAATGACAATTGGATATAACAAAGTGGGAGTTGCTTAATGACCTATGCGCGTTGTTGTGGCTAGTTCTTGAAACAGCCCTTTATTTTCATTGAACAACTTTGCGGCAGTGGCCTTATTGGTACCGCCGGTGGTGTATTGTAATCTAATTAAGTATTTTTGGTAAAAGAGTATGTACTGCACCGTACGCATATAGAACTCATATTGAAACTTACTCATGTCTGGGTCGTACACCAACTCGGCTGCATTATAACCGCTTATTTGTAAGTTGCGAGAAGAAATGTATTGGCCTTTCGCTTTTTTTAAATTGGCTTTGAGCTGCTCAGGCATTAATAAGCTGTCGGTCTTTTCTTGCCCTAAGTTTCTTTTGGTATCAATAATCACAAGCATGCCATTGATCAATTCGTCTTCTGAAGAGCGGGCTGTAAACTTCTTAATAATATGTTTCTCTTGGGCTGAGCTTTCTTCCCAATTGCATGGATAAGGGAATTGTACTTCAATACCGCTAATCTTTGTTGTCCCTAATGTGTTAAATAGGCAGCGCTCCTGGCTTGCGCTATTATTCGTTTCTTCACTGGTAAATTCTGCCGTTTCGAGGGCTGTGGCATTTTGTTCAATGATTGGAGTTTTTTCAATCTTGGTTTTAGTTGTTGTTTCTTCTTGCGTTATTTCTTTGAGTTCATATTTATCCTCAGTGGTTGGGTTATTACAAGCGCTGAGTATTGTTGTGATGCTTGCTAAGATGAGTAAGAGGTATTTCATGTATTGGAGTTTTTCGGTACTAATTCAAATATCTTTCATTTTGGTAACTTAGTTGGTGCGTGTTAGAGATTTTTAATAAGCAAATGATATGTCTCTTCTCAAATATATTTCCACAATTGTAAATAAGTGTTTCGTTGAAATTGACTGATGGGTTGTAATTTCGTTTTTTAATGGATAAAGCCTTATTAATCTTAGCCGACGGAACAGTTTTCGAAGGAGAAGCATTCGGAAAAGTAGGAACCGCCACGGGCGAAATTTGTTTCAACACTGGCATGACCGGTTATCAAGAAGTATTTACAGATCCAAGTTATTACGGTCAAGTGCTCATTATGAACACTGCTCACGTAGGCAACTATGGTGCAAAAAACGCAGACATTGAAAGTGATAGTGTAAAAATCAATGGATTGATTTGTAAAACATTGTCCAATGATTACTCTCGCGATATGGCCGATGAATCTTTGGAGGCATATTTATTAGAAAATGAAGTGGTGGCTATTCATAAGATAGATACAAGAGCTTTAGTAGCGCATATTCGCGAGGCAGGAGCCATGAATTGTATTATCTCTTCAGATGATTTAGACGTAGATTCATTAAAGAAAAAATTAAGTGAAGTGCCTTCAATGGAAGGATTAGAATTAGCGAGTAAAGTAAGCACTAAGGAAGCTTATACTAGCGGCGACGAAAAGGCTAAAGTGCGCGTAGCCGCTTTAGATTTTGGAATTAAAAGAAGCATTGTACAGAATATGGTAGACCGTGGGGCTTATGTAAAAGTATTTCCAGCGAAAACTGATTTTGCCACATTAGAAGCCTTTTCGCCTACTGCTTATTTTATATCCAATGGTCCTGGTGATCCAGCACCTATGCAATATGCTGTTGATACCGTGAAGCAAATATTAGATAGTGACAAACCGACTTTTGGTATTTGCCTAGGGCATCAAATTTTATCCATGGCATGTGGTGCAACTACTTACAAAATGCATCATGGGCACAGAGGTTTGAATCATCCTGTAAAGAATTTGATTAAAGGTACTAGTGAGATATCTACTCAAAATCATGGCTTTGCTGTGGATGCTGATAGTATTAAAGCCAGTGAGCAGTTAGAGATTACGCATGTCAATCTCAATGATGAAACAATTGAGGGAGTAAGATTAAAAGGTCAAAAGGCCTTCTCAGTGCAATATCACCCAGAGGCAACACCTGGACCACATGATAGCCGTTATCTCTTTGATGAGTTTATGGATATGATGGCTTAGAGCCCTCCTTGATAAAGGAATTTTAATTAGAATTTTGTCTACTTGCCAATAATTTTTTTGACCACCAAAACAATGGCAAGAACCGCAAATCCAACGACTAAACCAGTTGTAAACTCCGCGAGTAATGCTGGCCAACTTTCTAATAAATGATGAATAAATGGTATTTCATGCACAAAAATGCCACCTGCAACGAGTATCAAAGCAATAGTGCCTACAACAGCCAAACCTTTAATAATCTTAGGTAAAAGAGCCACTAAGAAATGACCCACTTTATCTGAAAAACTATCATCTTGTTCATTTAAACGAATTAATCGGTAACCCAAATCGTCTATACGCACTAGCAAGGCCACAATGCCATAAACACCAACGGTTGCAATAATAGCAACAACAGATACGACCATGATTTGAATTTGTAATGTTTCTTCCATTACAGAACTGAGGGCTATAATCACAATCTCAAGGGAAAGGATAAAGTCAGTAAGAATCGCGGATTTAATTTTAGCTTTTTCATGTGCGAGAATTTCTTCTTCCGTATACACTTTAGTGTCTATCTCATGCGCCTTCTCTTTTTTATGAAAAAAGAATTCAAATATCTTTTCGGCGCCTTCGTATGCTAAAAATGCACCGCCCAAAATAAGGATAACCTTTACTGCTATGGGTAAAAAAGCACTTAATAAAAAGATAAGCGGTAGGATAATCAGTTTATTAAGAAAAGAACCTTTGGTAATAGCCCACAAAACAGGCATCTCGCGCGAGGATACAAAACCTGAAGCCTTCTCAGCATTCACGGCTAAGTCGTCTCCGAGGATGCCGGCGGTTTTTTTTGTAGCTAATTTGCTCATAGCCGCTACATCGTCCATTAGAACTGCGATATCATCAAAGAGTGCAAAAAATCCTGAAGCCATTAATATTGATTTTAAAAAGGCAAAATACCATTTGATTTAATTTTTTAGCATTTTAGTGCCTGTTTATTATTCACTTTGGTATTGCTTAGGCTCTTTGTGGCCTTTACGTTTTTAATTTTATAGCTTTGATATTTATCACCCTTAAGTATAGAGTAGATTATGATTTTTGATTTTGACCAAGCAGTAATTGAACAAATGATTACCCATCATGTTGGGAATAAGCAACGTGAGGAGCACTATGTTTTAAATGAAAATGTAGCCGCTTTAGAAGAAGAAACCAAAGAGCATTTACTCACCTACTTTTTGAGTGCCATGAAGCGCGAAGAGGTGTATTCATTTACACATGCTGTGGATTGGAGACAAAATGATATATTAAAAATTGTTGAGGAACTGTTTAATGATCCAAGTTTGTTAGTTCAGCATTCTCAAAATGTAGCTAAACTGCTGTATGAAGCGAGTATGCATCCTAAAATTAATGAGGGAGAATTAAGTGTAGTTTATTTCAATAACATCATTGTTGGCGATGAAATGGTTGAAGCCATTGGAATTTTTAAATCTGAAACTCAAGTGCCTTTTATTAAAATGAATAGGGTGATAGATGGTATTGATGTTGGGCACGAATTTGGCTGCGAGCTGAAAGGTTTAGATAAAGGTTGCTTAATATTTAATCTGGAAGAAAATGATGCTTATCGATGTTTAGTCGTGGATCCTAAATCTGCCGATGCTCAATATTGGAAGGATGATTTTTTAAAGATAATGCCCATTGCCAATGAGTTTTATTTGACCAATCAGTTCTTAAGTATGACCAAGGATTTTGTTACAAAGAAAATGCCTGAGGATTACGAAATGGATAAAACGGAGAAGATTGATTTGCTTAATCGTTCGGTTGACTACTTTAAGGATCGTAACAACTTTGACAAAGAGGAGTTTATAGCTGAGGTATTTGTAGATGAAGAGGTACAAGGTGCTTTTAAATCGTATAATAACACCTATGACAATGATCATAATGTTGAAACGAGAGATAGTTTTTTTATATCAGAACAGGCAGTAAAGAAGCAGTCGCGAGTATTTAAAAGTGTATTGAAACTAGACAAAAACTTTTCTGTTTACATACATGGAGATAAAGAATTAATCCAACAAGGTGTTGAGCCTGATGGACGTAAGTTCTATAAGATTTACTTTAAAGAGGAGAATTAATGATCCTTACTCAATTAAACCAATACGCTTAGCGCGGGCTTCCCATTTCTGACGAGCATATTTTTGCGGGTCTGTGATGGCATCCGTTTCATCTAATATTTCAAAACCAAAGAGTGTTTCAATAATATCCTCTAAGGTTACTAAGCCCATCACACCTCCATATTCATCCACTACAATAGCCATGTGCTCTTGTTTTTCATTAAGCGTTTCAAATACTTTGCGCAGTGTCATGGTATCAGGTACAAAATTTGCCTCGCGACGAATGGATATTAGCGAATCATTTTCTTTGCCTTCTAATAAACTTTGCAACAAATGATCCTTTAGAATGAAGCCTGTTACTTCATCCTTATTTTCTTTAAAAACAGGAATGCGTGAAAAAGAGCGTACTTTATTCTTCGCATAAAACTCACCTAGGCTTTGGTTTTCATCCGCCATGACCATAACTGTTCTTGGCGTCATGACATCTTTAGCGCTTAAATCATCAAACTTTAAGAGGTTCTTGATTAGCTTATGGTCCTCGTTAGATATTTCGCCGCTTTCGCTTACAACATCTGTAATGGCAGCAAAATCTTGTCTGCTAAAAACACTTTTATTTTTATCTTTTTTCATTAATTTAGTTAGGCGTGAGCTTAACCAAATAAAGGGGAATAAAGCAAATGAAAGGATACGTAAAGATTTAGCAGTAAAAGGTGCGAGCTGCTTCCAGTTATTTGCGCCTATCGTTTTGGGTATGATTTCTGATAAGAAAAGGATAGCCAAGGTCATTAAAGTAGCGACTAGCGATTCGTAGGTTAATTCAAAGCCAAATATATCTAATTTGCTTGCGCCAAATAGTTTCCCGGCTTGCGCGCCAACACCTATTGCACCAACGGTATGTGCTATTGTATTTAATGTAAGGATAGCTGATAGTGGTTTATCAATATCTGCTTTTAGATCGGATAATAACTTGCCAGTGGCTGGAGCCTCTTGTTCCTTTCTTTTAATATAAGAAGGGGTGATAGATAATAATACTGCCTCCCATATGGAACACAGAAATGAGAAAAATATAGATAACAGAAAAAATCCTAAGAGTAGTACCATACGTTATTCGTCAAAAGTATAGCAGATTACAGATAATCAGTAACTAATTTATGGAAATTATCTAAGTGCTAACAAGTGAGATGTTTTCTCGTTAAGCTTGGATTGGCCAAGAAGAATAACTGTATCTTATTTAAGAATATTATGTCCTAGCTTATCGCGCTTTGTGGTTAGATATTTTTCGTTGTGCGTATTGGGAGTTATTTCAATAGGTACGGTGTCTACAATTTCTAATCCATAGCCTAAAAGTCCAGCACGCTTTTTGGGGTTGTTACTGATTAATCTAATTTTAGATATATCTAACTTTCTCAAAATCTGCGCGCCAACACCATAGTCGCGCTCATCCATCTTAAAGCCAAGTTTTAGATTGGCTTCTACCGTATCAAAGCCTTCTTCTTGCAGTTTGTAGGCTTTTAACTTGTTTAATAAACCTATACCACGACCTTCTTGGTTCATATATAATACAGCTCCTTTGCCTTCTTTCTCTATTAAGTCCATGGCGTAGTTCAATTGCTCACCACAATCGCAACGCATAGAATGGAGTATATCTCCTGTAAAGCAAGAGCTATGCACGCGTACTAAAACTTCATCACCTTTTTTCCAATCGCCCTTTTTTAAGGCGTGATGCAAGTCGCCCGTTTTGGTATCTCTAAACGTGATTAAGTCAAATTCGCCTGAGCGTGTAGGCATTTTTACTCTAATTTCTTCTTCTACAAAATCCTCTTGCTCTAGTCTATATTTTATTAAATCAGCAATAGAAATTATTTTCAAATCAAACTTCTTAGCAATTTTAAGTAGTTCGGGTAAGCGAGCCATTGTGCCATCTTCATTCATAATTTCTACAATAACACCAGCGGGTTCAAAACCAGCTAGTTTGGCCAAATCTATGGCTGCCTCAGTATGTCCCGCGCGGCGCAATACACCTTGCTTTTTAGCTCGTAATGGAAATATATGTCCAGGCTTAGCCAAGTCGCTTGGCTTAGTATTGGGATCAATTAATGCTTGAACAGTTTTAGATCGGTCCTGAGCACTAATGCCTGTTGTGCAGCCATTGCCTATTAAATCTACAGAAACGGTAAAAGGTGTTTGATGTACATCTGTATTGTCCTCATGTTTTACCATGATGGCTAATCCTAATTGATCACAAAGGTCCTCGACTAATGGGGCGCAAATTAATCCGCGTCCTTCTTTAGTCATAAAGTTTATGACCTCTGGAGTTACATTTCTAGCAGCTGCTACAAAGTCACCTTCATTCTCACGATCTTCATCATCTACTACAATGACTAGTTTACCTTCTTTTATGGCTTTTATAGCCTCTTCTATGCTATTGAGCATTTGCTTATTATTTTAAAGCAAAGATAGATTGAAAATATTGCTGCGCCTTATCAAAAGCTTTGATTCAGTATAATCGTCTATTCTTTTATGAATTTCTTGACACCTACCTGATCGTTTGATTCTATTTTAATAAAATATATACCAGCATTTAAGTGCGATGTGCTCAGCGATATTGTTTTATCATTTTTATAGGTACCTTGTTCAATACTGCGACCCGTTAGGTCTATTATGTCAATATTTAGCTTACGGTCACTTCCTAATGCATCAATCGTAAGAAATAACTCATCTCTCGTTGGGTTGGGGTATAGTTCAATGTGTAAGTTGCCTTTCGATATTTGATTTAAACCAATTGACCCGCTATTATTAGGTGCCATGGTAAAAAGTTGTAAGCCGCCATTTTGATTGCCAATAATGAGGTCCAAGCTTCCATTGTTGTCTAAGTCTCCAACGGTAGGAACAGCTCTATATGCCGTTTGAATAGAAGTGTAAAAAGAATCGGTTCTTGGGATATTGTTGTAGTTCTGATCTATGCTGTCGTAAATTTCTATAACTCCATCGGCATTCCCAATCATCAGTGCAGTTTCTGAGGTAGAATCTATATAACCAATAAATGGAGCCGCATAACCTAGGAAGGTAAATGAACTACCCACTTTTATCCCACCCAATTGATTGGCTACCAGCTTTAAATCTTTGCTACTTGTGGCACTACTATCTTGATAAAGATTAATATACCCAATCTCATTACCTATAATTAAATCTGTCTTACCATCTTGATTGTAGTCATAAATAAGTGGAAAGCTAAAATTGCCTACATCAATACCTGCTAGGCTATCGGTTTGAAATGTGAAATTGGCAGGAGCACTATTGCTACTAGCCATGTTTCTGTACACAGCTACATAACCGCTATCATTTCCTAGAACCAAATCGTCAATATTATCGCCCGTTATATCACCAAAAGTGGGGTAGATGCCAGTGTAATTTTTGCTAGACAAGTTTAGAAAATCGCGGGTTATTAATTCAAACGAAATATTGTTAGGCGTGCTTGTATTGCGATAATAGGCGAGTTTATTTTCGCGAAGCTTTGTTATTGAATTAAAGTAACCTGCTCCTCCAACAAATAAATCGAGCTTGCCATCTTTGTCATAGTCGAATAATGTTGGATAAGAATAAGATCCTACATCAATAATATCATTAATAAGCGTACTATCGTTGATCCAATCAAAAGATGGATTGGCCGTCGTTCCAATATTTTTATACAGAGCAATAGAGTTGTAGTTGGCACTTGATATATCATTTAGATGCGGTGTAAATACTAAATCATTTTTTCCGTCATTGTCAATATCCAGCCAATTAGAAACAGGCCATGTATTTAATTCAAGTTCATGATTATCGGCGTCAAAAAGTGTGTCTTGTGATGTAATAAGTGCACTGTTTAAACTGCCGCCATTATAGAGTAATTGTACATCTCTAAATGATACATTAGCCCCAAAAAGGTCATAATCGTTATCGCCATCGACATCTACATGTAAGATGCAGTTGCCGGTATGTCTTGTTTTGTTTAAGCTGCCCGACCCGCCTTTACAGCTTGCATTTTGCGCATGCGTACGATAGAAACCTTGAGTAACGCTTCCCCAACAACTTGTCTGTTCAATAATATTTATACTGTCACAAGAATAACCATTCTCTACACGCATATTTTTATAAAAAGGCATTTTTGTACCAATTACATCAAAAGAGACAAAGTCTAAATCTCCATCACGATCAATATCTACGATAGAAGGTACGTCATTGGGTTGCACATAAGCATTAATAGGACCACTAGGACTAGGGTAATATAAGTCTTTAAAGAATGTAAATGTCAATTCATTATTAATATACGCACCTTTATAAGCAGCTATACCTACTGTTCCACGATGAAATAAATCAGGGATGCCGTCGCAGTTATAATCTTTTAAAATGGCGTAGAACTGTATAGTAGGGAAGTTCTTGGCGTATTTGGGCGCATAGCGATAATTGATTACTCCTGGGCTAGTGCTTTCGTTGATAAATGTTTTAAGCGTACGCGTATTATGATCGTATGTGATTAAATCTTCTGTTCCATCATTATTTAAATCGGCTTTTTGTATCTGTGAGCTATTGATACCTCCGCACCAAGCGGTAGTAATGGCAGTGCCATTTTGCACTACGGTTGCTGTAGGATTTTCTTGGTAACTGCTCGTTTGTGCTTGGGCTGTGCCTAGGATGCTCACAAGTATGGCCAATAAATAATTAGATCTCATCATATATATAAATTTACTTCATTTAGAGCAAAGAGCTGATAAACAATATTTAAAAACTCTAATCTCTTACCTTAAGACGTACTTAAGAGTGGTTCGGGTTTGTTGTTTTAATAAAATAGTTCTGTCTTTAACAAAAGGAGTATCTGTATTGTCTTCATAATGTCGAATGGTCAATAAGTCAACGCCCTCCGAATGTTTCACTCTAAAATCTACACTTAAGCGTCCTATGATGGCTGCTATCTTCTCTATTCTATTGTCTACACATGCTGCAAAGCCAATAGCGGCATTCTGGATAATATTCAGTTTGATTTTCTCCTCATGGAAAGCATTGTATATAATGGCCAAGTTGCCTTCGTTGATAAATGAGAAGTCTTTAGTGCTTAATTCAATGAGTACTTGATTTTTCTTCCATACGAGCATTGGAGGGTAGTTTATAAAGTCTTCCTGCTTTTTAATGGTGGTGCCTGGCAATGTGTGATCTAAGAAACATTTTACATTTAATGGAATGCTGTTGTTATGCAGCGGTTTTATGGTCTTCGGATGAATAACTTGTGCACCGTAAAAAGCCATTTCAATCACTTCGCGATAGCTAATATTATTAATCTCTACCGTGTTATTAAACTCCTTGGGATCGGCATTTAATAGGGCAGGTACATCTTTCCATATAGTCACGTCGTCTGCTTCTAATATGGCACCAAATATAGCTGCCGTAAAGTCAGAACCTTCTCGTCCTAAGGTGGTTGAGTTATTCTCATCTGTGGCGCCAATAAAGCCTTGGCTAATGATTGTTTTATTCTTAGCTAAAAGAGGTTCAAGCATGATTTTGATCTTCTTAGAAGTAAAGTCCCAATCTACCTTGCCATCACGATATGTAGCATCTGTTCTAATTAAATCTCGTGCATCAATCCATTCACTGTCAATATTTTGACAGTTTAAATATGAACTTATAATTGAAGTGCTCATTAACTCGCCTACACTTACAATTTGGTCGTAATAGTAGTCGTAACCTCGCCCTTCAGGCTCTTGGAGTGTCCATTCTATTTCGGTGTATAGCTCATCCAGTTTTTCAAAAATTGGATTATCTTTTGTACCTAGTAAATCGGCTGCAAATTGGTCATGTTGCTCTTTGAGTTGCTTGAAAGAAGCAGCTAGTAAGTCGTCTTCTTTTGCCATAAAATGACCGACTAATTTCTCCAATGCATTAGTCGTTTTACCCATGGCAGAAATGACAATGACCATCGGTTTGCCTTGCGTAGTTTTAATTATCTCACATACTTTTTTTGCTCTATCAACATTTTCTATTGATGCTCCGCCAAATTTGAAAACTCTCACACACCAAAAGTAAGTTGTATTGACTACTTTTGAGCTCTTTCAAAACCTTCATTTTATGGCAAAAAAGCACGATTTACAATTTAATAAGAACGAGGACAAGATGAAACTGCTCTGGAGTAATACAAAGCGTATGCTCGAGAAGATAGAAGAAGGCGGTGGTAAAAAGGCTTTGGCCAAGAATAAGGCACGTGGAAAATTGTCTCCAAGAGAGCGCATTAAATATCTCATAGATAGTGGTTCTGAATTTACGGAGTTGGGTGCATTTGCTGCCTATGAGATGTATGAGGAATATGGCGGTTGCCCGGCAGCAGGCACTGTTTCTGGCTTAGGGTATGTGAGCGGGCGCCAATGTATGATTATTGCTAATGATAATACAGTAAAAGCAGGTGCTTGGTTCCCAATGACAGGAAAGAAGAACTTGCGCATGCAAGAAATTGCGATGGAAAATCATTTACCAGTGATCTATCTAGTTGATAGTGCCGGGGTGTTCTTGCCCATGCAGGACGAAATTTTCCCAGATAAAGAACATTTTGGACGTGTATTTAGAAATAATGCTAAAATGAGCGCAATGGGTATTACCCAAATTGCTGCTGTATTAGGTAGTTGTGTGGCTGGCGGTGCTTATTTACCTATCATGAGTGATGAAACATTGATGGTTGAAGGAAATGGATCTATATTCTTAGCCGGTCCTTATTTAGTTAAGGCTGCTATTGGTGAAGAAGTAGATGAACAAACCTTAGGTGGTGCCAAAACGCATAACGAGATTAGCGGCATTGCTGATTATAACTTCCCTAATGAAAAGGAATGCTTAGATCAAGTAAAGCGCATTGTAAATAAAATGGGTGAGAAGCCAAAAGCTGGATTTGATAGAATAAAACCAGTAGCAGCTAAAACACCCAAGAAAATATACGGCTACGTTAGTCCTGATAATACCAAGACTTATGATGTACGTAATGTTATTTCTACTATTGTAGATGGTGGTGAGTTAGATGAGTTTAAAAAGGATTATGGGCAAACAATCGTTACCGGCTATGCACGTATCGATGGATGGGCAGTAGGAATTGTAGCTAACCAACGAGAAATAATTAAAACGGCCAAAGGCGAAATGCAAATTGGCGGTGTGATATATAATGATAGTGCCGATAAAGCCGCACGCTTTATTATGAATTGTAATCAAAAGAAAATTCCATTGGTTTTCTTACAGGATGTAACAGGATTTATGGTTGGTAGTCGCAGCGAGCATGCAGGTATTATTAAAGATGGTGCTAAGTTGGTTAATGCCGTTTCCAACTCTGTAGTGCCTAAGATTACTATCATTATTGGAAATAGTTATGGTGCAGGGAACTACGCGATGTGCGGTAAGGCTTATGACCCAAGATTTATATACGCATGGCCAAATGCTAAGTTAGCAGTGATGGGCGGCGCGCAAGCGGCCAAAGTACTATTACAAATCCAAGTTGCTTCTTTAAAGAAAAAAGGAGAAACGATTGATCCAAAAACAGAAGCAAAAATGCTCAAGGATATTATGGATAAGTACGAAAAACAAACGTCGCCATATTACTCAGCAGCTCGTTTGTGGGTTGATGCCATAATTGACCCGGGTAAAACGAGAACAGTTATTAGTGAAGGGATAAAAGCAGCCAATAATAACCCGAAGATTGATGAGTTGAACGTTGGTGTGTTTCAAGTTTAATAAAAATTAATCTAATTATACTAGTTAAATAAATTTTGATAAGCTTTATCTTAAACAACTTTTATTGGCCAAGGCACTGCATCATAAACGATTCCTTTTTCGTTTATAAATAAATAATTGTATTGTTTTATTGCCGCAATT
>CALIIL010000112.1 GCA_938017685.1 uncultured Chitinophagaceae bacterium | reverse complement strand
ACTAGGACAGCCATTATCATGCTCACAGCGAGAACAAACAAAGCCATTCTTCCATTTCATATCATACAAGTAATCCTTGCATTGTTCTGCTGTTTCGAATGCTTTTATAAAGCTGTGCATATTGTATCCTTCAAACATCTTATATCCTTTTGAAACAAAAGTCCGAATACACTACATAATATGTTTACGTATCAACTAATAAAATGGGGAACTTAAAAGGGCTCTTCTATATTCTTTTTAAAATAATAATGCTTTCAGTAAAGCTATGGTATAAGCTATGACTAGTTCTCAATGTAGTAGGTGAGTATTTAATTAACATTGAAGTTATTAAAAAATCAATATTCAACAAAATAATGTTAAAACAAAAAACCTCAACCGAAGTTGAGGTTTTTGTGGTTCGAGGCGGGCTTGAACCGCCGACACATGGATTTTCAGTCCATTGCTCTACCAACTGAGCTATCGAACCCTATTTTGGCTCTACCATCCCGATAGTTATCGGGAGAGCTATCGAAGCCTTTTTCCCTTAAGGGAGCTCAAAAGTAAAGTAAAAACTTTTATTCGAGAATAGAATTATCAAATTATTTAATGGTATGAATTTATTAGTTTACAAATTCGCTCATAAACTTAATACGCACTAGTTGCAGTTGCTCCATGGTAAAGTCATACTCATCTTGCAGTTCTTCATGTGCTGTTTCTAAGTCGCCCGTATCGCTATTTTGAAAATATTCGAAAATATCTTCCATATCATACTCATCAACATACTCATCTAGACAGTAATCTAAATCTAGTTTGGTGCCACTGTTCACAATCGTTTCCATTTCTTGAAAGAGTTCATCCATTTTCATGGATTTACCTCTTGCTATGTCTTCTAGTGGTATTTTTTTATCAATACCTTGTATAATATATACTTTTTTACCGCTTTTATTGACTACACTTTTCATAATGAAGTCTTCTGGTTTTTCAATATCATTATCCTCTACATATTGTGCAATGAGGGTGATGAAGTCTTTGCCAAATTTGCGCGCTTTTCCTACACTCACGCCTGATATTTTGCTTAGTTCGTCCATGGTTGTAGGATACATCGTTGCCATTTCTTCCAAGGAGTTCTCGCTAAAAATGATCCAAGGCTGTAAATCCTTGCTTTTACCTACTTTCTTACGAACTTCTTTAAGCATTTTAAGCAATGCCGGGTCTAGTGCACTGCCACTAGCGCTGTTCGCATTTACTACGTGATCGTCTTGCTCATCGGCATTATCAAACTTATGGTTGAGTGATAGCTTAATACCGTATGGTTTTTTCAAGAAATCTTTGCCTTTAGGTGTAAGTTTGAGTAGGCCGTACTCTACAATATCTTTTCTAATAATTCCTTCAATCATCATCTGACGAACTAAAGATTGCCAGAAATGATCATCCATTTGATACTCCGCACCCATGCCAAAACATTTCAGCTTATCATGCTTATAACCTTGTATTTGAGAGTTATTTCTTCCCAAGGCAATATCTACAACATAGTTAGCGCCAAACTGCTCTTTGAGCTGCTTAACACAGGTAAGAATTGTAAATACGGTGTCCTTAACATCAATTTTCTCTTTAGGATTTTTACAATTGTCACACATGCCACAGTTGTCTTCTGCGAAATGCTCTCCAAAATAATGCAGTACGACCTTACGACGGCAGTTAGAACTCTCCGTTAGAGCCACCATCTCATCAATCAATTGTGCACCCATCTCACGCTCTGTGAGTGGTTTCTGGCGCATTAAATGCTCTAGTTTTTGTAAATCTTTGTTGGAAAAGTACAGTATGCACTTGCCTCCTAGACCATCACGACCAGCACGCCCTGTTTCTTGATACCAGTTCTCGATAGATTTAGGTAGGTTATAATGTATCACAAAGCGAATGTCTGGCTTGTCTATACCCATACCAAAGGCAATAGTTGCTACAATGACTTCTACATCTTCCATTAAGAACTGATCTTGACGCTTGGCGCGTGTCTTACTATCTAAGCCTGCATGGTAAGCTACTGCTTTTACACCATTGGCCTCTAAGAGTTCGGCGAGATCTTCTGTAGTTTTTCTATTAAGCGTGTATATAATACCGCTCTTGCCTTTCATGCCTTTAATAAACTTAACCATGTGCTTAATGGTCTCCTCTTTTTTAACTTTGGGAACAACCTCATAGTAAAGGTTTGTTCTGTTAAATGAGGATATAAATATATTAGGCTTGCGCAGTTCTAAGTTTTTTTGAATATCGTCTTGCACCTTAGGAGTAGCTGTAGCTGTAAGGGCAATAATGTTTAGTTCAGGGCTTATTTGATCTACAATAGAACGTATTTTTCTATATTCTGGTCTAAAGTCATGTCCCCACTCTGAGATACAATGCGCTTCATCCACGGCTATAAATGAAATGTTTAATGTCTTAAGAAACTCTACATTATCTGGCTTGGTCAATGTTTCCGGAGCCACATAAAGCAGTTTGGTATTTCCTTTCATTAAATCATCCTTTACTTCTTTAAGTTGTCCTTTATTTAAAGAGGAGTTCATGAAGTGGGCAATATCATCTTGATTGCTGTAGCTTCTTACTAAGTCTACCTGATTTTTCATCAAGGCAATTAATGGTGATATAACAATGGCAATACCATCTGAGATTAATGCCGGTAATTGGTAGCACATAGACTTACCACCACCGGTTGGCATAATCACAAAGGTGTCTTTACCACCCATTACACTTTGGATAATTTTCTGCTGCTCGCCTTTAAAGTCTTTAAAGCCGAAATAGGTTTTGAGATGACCCTTTAGGTCAATTTTTGGTTTTTTAGCTTTTGTAGCCATATTGTAAAATTGAATTCTTGAATAATAGGATTTTAAATGTACAACCTTTTAAATCTTATTGCAAATGAAAAAGGGAACATAAATGCCCCCCCTGTTTTAATCGAAGTTAGAACAAAAGCTTTTTGCGAAAGTCTAAGGATTAGTTAAATGGAAAGAAGTTTAATTTTTTTAAGTGAAATTTGTAGGAAGTGAAAAAAATCATTTCCATATTCATATTTCTTGCGATTAGTTTGGTCTCCTTAGGACAAGATCAGTTATTAAATATTGCTAAGGAATATTACAGAAATGGAGAGTACGATAAAGCGGCAGATACTTACAAGCAGCTGCTTGAGTACCAGCCTAAGAATAATGATATATTTCTAGGGTACTACAATTCCCTTCTTGAATTGAATAGAACGAAAGAAGCCGAGAAAATCGTTGCTAAAAGAATAAAAGCAAATAAAACGGAGAAAAGCAATTACTTGCTATTGGCTAAGTTGTACAAAAAACAGGACGATAAGAAGAAACTTAAAAAGACCATTAAGAAATATGTCGAGGGTGCAGGACAGAATAGTATTACCGCACAGCGCATGGCTAAGGAGTTGGAAAATGAAGGTTTTGTTCAAGAGGCCTTGGACTTATATCTATTGAGTAAAAAGAAGAATAAAGAAGATCCCTATCTATTTGCCGAGGACTTGGCACTACTTTATAGTAAAATGGGTCAGGAAGAAAAAGCGGCTGAAAGTCTGTTAGATTTATATGTTGTAGAAAAACGAAAATCTGAAAGTATTAAAGCTACCCTGCAGCAAATGTATACGAGCAAGGAGGCCATGAACGCTTTAAAAAAGAAAGTGCTGAAAAGAAGTACGAAGGAGCCTGATAATATTGCTTATTACGATCTACTCTCATGGATATATATTCAGCAGGATGATTATGAAAGTGCTTATCGTCAGATAAAAAGTATTGATGTTCGCCTTAGTGAGGATGGGCGTCGTGTGCTTGGTTATGCGCGCACTTGCTTGCGTGAGAAAAAGTATAAAGCAGCATTAAAGAGCTATGATTTTGTGATTGGTAAAGAAGGCTCGCCTTATATTAGTCTAGCACAAAGTGAAAAACTGACAACGCTAAAAGAGCAGCTGATACACAAGCCTAATTACACTGCTGAGGATGTTAAGGCCGTTAGTGATTTTTATGGGTCGTTCTTGACGGAAAACCCACGATTTAAATCCTCACAAACAGTAAGAGAATATGCTGATCTGCTGGCGCGCTATCAAAACAACTTACCCAAAGCAATTGAGGTATTGCAAGAAGTAGTAGATATGCCACGTGCCGATAAACTACTAAAAGGACGTTGTAAGTTAGACATGGGCGATTACGAATTGCTCCGAGGCAATGTATGGGAAAGCACGCTGCTTTACTCGCAAGTTGATAAAGCATTTAAAGAAGATATGCTAGGTGAGGAAGCGCAGTTTAGAAATGCTAAGCTTACATTTTATCGCGGTGACTTTAAGTATGCACAAATGCAGTTAGATATTTTAAAAGCATCAACAACAGAATTGATTTCAAATGATGCAATTGACTTGTCAGTATTAATTATTGAAAATAATCCAATAAAAGATAGTGACGATACACCACTAAGAATATATGCGCAAGCGGATTTATTAATCTATCAAACTAAGTTCAAAGAAGGGCTGCATTATTTAGATAGCTTAGCGGCTGAGTATCCAAGCCATCCTTTATTAGATAATGTATTAATGAAGCGTTCTGAGATTGCGATGGGTAAGCGCGAGTATAACGAAGCGGCGCTTTACTTACAGAAAATTATTGATCAGCATGGCGAAGATGTATTAGCCGATGATGCATTATATCAATTGGCTTTGATTAATGAGGAGCACTTTAATAATAAAGATGAGGCCAAGCGATTGTTTGAGAAGCTCATTTTAGATTATCCTGGAAGTACCTTTGCCGAGCGTGCCCGTAAGAATTTTCGTCGATTGCGTGGCGATGTTTTGGGTGAAAGTTAGTTGTTGATTACCGCTTGAAACTTCCGTGAGCATCTATCTCATTTATTAGATATTGTATCTCTAATGGTTTAGACCAATTACGATGTATCATGCGGTGGCAATTAGAGCAAACTGTCGCTAAGTTTTTTACAGTATTTTTTAAGGTGTTTTCCATATCAGAATCCTCATATTGAAATATAGGTTTGGTATGGTGTATCTCAATGATAGTGTCCAAAAAAGTGTGTAAAATCCAAAAGATTAATTTTTGTAATTGCAACACAAAAACACTTAAAATATGGACTTTACACAACAGCAAATTACGACTATTTTTGATGAAATAGCACAAGGAGAAAATGGTTATCAGCTTTTATTACAGCAGAGCCTAGAATCAATAATGCGAGCCGA
>CALIIL010000111.1 GCA_938017685.1 uncultured Chitinophagaceae bacterium | reverse complement strand
CTTTCAGTTCTTCGATACATTTGACAAGGTTTTTAGCGAAAAAAAAGAATAACTTGCAATTATATGATACTAGTTTTCATCATTTTAGCCTCTAAATGTGCATAAATACTCAACTCCTGCTCTTTTTAAGGGACGACTATTTATAGATTGGTATGCAAGGATCAAGGAACCTATTCTGGGGATGCTCCTCGATTAAGAAATAATACTTTCTCTTCTCCTAGCGGCAAAATACATGATATTTACGCTTTGTATTTAGAATTGGAGGAGTTGCTTAATAAATCACCAGAAGATATTAGAATTACTGCTGATCAAGACGAAGGAATAATTTATCTCGCCGAGAAAAAAGCAAATTCTATCATTATAAAAATTTATACCGGAGAAGATGCGGTGTCTCAACGGAAATACTTAGAATTTAAATAAGGGATTATTTAGCCTTAAATTGATTAATAGCATTTCTAGTAAACTCACTGAGTACCAAGGTGCCACTTGTCTGAGCACGCTCATATAATAAAGTATCCCAATGTTCCGTTCCTTGCCAGAAAATATTCTTTAACATGCTCAATGCCTCAGGATTAGAGTTAGCCAAGGTCGTTGCTAGCTTATGAACGGCAGCGTCTAAAGCTTCTACATCTTCATGCACTTCAGCATATATGCCGTTTGTTTTTGCCCAAGCGGCATCATACCAAGTCGTTGCATCTAATGCTAATTGCGAGAATGCTGAAGTGCCTGTTTTTCTTTCAACAGCCGGTCCAACCACAAAGGGGCCAATACCAATGGCTAATTCCGAAAGCTTAACGGCTGCGAACTTTGTAGCTAATGTATAATCGCAAGAACTTGCAACACCCACACCACCGCCAACAGCTTTTCCTTGTATACGGCCAATAACTATCTTGCCACAGGTGCGCATGGCATTTATCACTTTGGCAAAACCTGAGAAAAATTCAAGGCCTACTTTTTCATCTTCAATAGCAATCAGCTCATCAAAACTAGCTCCTGCACAAAAGGCTCTGTCTCCTGCACTTTTTAATACAATTACATTTACACTATCTTCTTTACCTACGGATGTTATGATATTAGCTAATTCATTTAAGATACTTCCTGGTAGAGAATTACTGGCGGGATGCCCAAATTCTACTGTTGCAATTTTATTTTCAATTGAGTATTTTACAAAGCCGTTTTCGTTCATGGGTATTGTTATTTTTAGCAAAGGTATTATGCTATAAAATATAATGTCTCTTTTTTAGTAATTAAGTATCTTTCGTAAAAATATATTTTAATGAAAATAACTATTTCAGTTTTGTTTTTAGCAAGTGTCATAATGCTGAGTGCTTGCAAAAAAGATGAAACTAATACTTACGAGTGTTCAACAATTAATCCTACTAACAACAATGATGTGAAAACAATTATAGATGCCAATTGTGCTACTTCGGGCTGCCATAGTGCAACTTCAAGGGCCAATGGCATTGATTTAAGTACTTATGCTTTAGTGAAATCTGAAAGCGAGAATGCACGTTTTCTAGGAAGCATAGAGCATCAATCGGATTATGATAATATGCCACAGAGCGCTGCGAAACTTAGCGATGCAAACATTACAACCATTGCTTGTTGGATTGAGCAAGGAGCTGTTGAGTAATTTATTAGTCTATCCTTTTGCTGATAATATCTGCACTAATAATTTTATGTTCTAAAGGATATTAGTCATTTTTTTTTGTATGATATCCTTCATATTTTAGGTCTGTCGTCTAGTTTTTCATTGCTAACTCTTTCATTTTTAGAGCCACTTCTTGCCCAAGGTACTGATCAATTAAGTTATGCCCGAGATATATGACTGGTGTAAGTACTATGGCTACAAGAAATTTATAGAAATAACCCACTAAGCCAACGGCAATAATTTGCACAGGGCTCATAATACCACTAAAGGCAATAAACATGACTATGAAACTATCAAAGAGCTGAGAGATGATCGTTGAGCCTGTGGCACGCAACCATACTTTTTTATTGCCGGTTATTTTTTTTATACGACGAAATACTTTTACATCTAATATTTGACCAACGAAAAAAGCAATAACAGAGCCAATAATTATTCTATTGCCTTGTCCAAATACTGCCGCAAAAGCATCTTGCATATTAGGAACGCCTTGTTCTTCATAAGTACTTGGCCACCATGCGGCGGGTGACAAATGAATGGCGCAATATGTAACAGCAAAAGCAAATAGAATAAGTGCAACTGCGAGATAGGACAAGAGCTTTACACCTCGCTGCCCGTAATATTCATTAATAATATCGGTCATGATAAATACAACAGGCCAGAGTAATACGCCAGCGGTTAAGTTAAAACTTAAATTGTCTTCGCCAAACAATGAGAATGTTGTTAGGTTTACCCCTAGCGTTTCTTCTAAAGAAAATATCTTGCCACCAATCATTTCAGCAATAAGTGCGTTGGTTATAAAAAAGCCGGCAAGAATAATAAACAGCTTAGTTTTTTTGTCAAACATTCCTTCAAAAGTAAGTGAAGAAAAAAAATAAGTTGATTTTAAAATTTTGTACTTTAGCTAATCCTAAGAGCTCAAACACAAAGAATTAAAAATTATGAAAAAAAAATTACTGATCCTAATTACACTCGTTTCTCTTTTTAGTATTAATACTCGGGCGCAAACCTATTGGGTTGTTGGTGGTCAATATGCAACCGAAGGACAGTATCCTTGGATTGCAGATCTACGCACGGGCGGGCAACATTTTTGTGGGGCAGCTTTAATTGCACCGCAGTGGGTGCTAACAGCAGCACATTGTCTTGACGGAATGTCGGCCTCAAATATATCAGTACGATTAAATACTGTAAACACAGTAGGCCCTTTGAATGCAAATGGCGGTGAGCAAAGGAGTGTGTCGCAGTTGTTTTCTCACCCTCAATATAATGGAAACATAACATTAGGGTATGATATTGGACTTATAAAGTTATCGCAGCCTATAACATCTATTGCGCCAATTAGTGTAGTACAAACTATGGATACGGCCAATGCTTATCAAACCAACGCTCCGGTAAAAATTGCCGGTTGGGGATTAGAAAATCCTAATGCTTTTTTTGGACCCGATAGAATGAAGTGGGTTAATTCTAAGGTGTACGACTTTACTACTTGTAGCAGTCTTGTTCCCTTGTCTAACAACATATTTTGTATTGGTTATACTGCCAATGAAGCGCAATCAGGTGCAGGTGCAGGTGATAGCGGTGGTCCAGCATGGCGAATAAATAATGGGTCTAACGAAATTATTGGACTAGTTAGTGGAGGAGTATTAGCTGCTACTGCCGTGGATACACCTGGCTGGTTTACCAAGGTAGCCCTTTACAGAGATTGGATGACTTCAGTAATGGGAGCACCCGTAGGGTTAAATGAAGTACTCATGTCCAATCATAATGTAAAGTTTGGAATGTCTTCGGACGAGCTGAAAATTTACTTTTCTGAGGTAAAAGAGGGGCAGTATAAAATAGAAATGATTAATATTTCTGGTGTGATTGTTAAAACAAAAAAAGTAAATAACAGGGCTAATTCCGAACAGACTATAGATATATCAGTCTTGCCGCCAGGTATGTATATCATCAAGCTCACCGATTATTATGGACAGTATTTAACGAAAAAAGTATTTAAATATTAAAAGATGGGCAAACAGATTATCTCTTTAGGAATAGTTGCTATTGGATTGCTCTTATTTAGTTCTTGCTCAATATTCAAAAAGGGGCATAAGTCAAACTTAGAAAATAAAACATGGACATTGGTTTCATTAGCTAGTGGTTGTGTGTTGCCCACTGAAAAAAAGTTAACGGTGCATTTTAATTCAGAAAGGCATGAACTTATTGCACAGTCTGGTTGTAATTCCATAAACGGAATTTACTCAATTAATAAAAGCTATATTAAGTGTGATAGAATTGCAAGGACATATAGGAATTGTCAGTATTTTAAAATAGAAAAAGAGTTAATTGATGTTTTTAAAAATGCAAATGGCTATAAAATGAAAAATGGTCAACTGCAATTGTTGAACAAGGATAAAGTGCTTGCAGTATTTAGTTAGTTTTATTTAATTAGCTATTTCTTGTCCAAGATATACGAATCAATCATATTATGTCCAAAATATATAACGGGTGTGAGAACAGTAGCTATTACACACTTATAAAACTAACCCAAATAATTTGTACTGGGCTCATGATGCCGCTAAAGGCAATGAACATGACTATGAAACTGTCAAAGAGCTGAGAGATAACCATTGATCATGTGGCGCGCAGCCATATTTTATTTTTTTGCTATGCAACACTTTTATATCTAATATTTGACCAACGAAAAAAGCAATAACCGAGCCAATAATTATTCTATTGCCCTGTCCAAATACTGCTGCAAAAGCATCTTGCATATTAGGAACGCCTTGTTCTTGATAAGCACTTGTCCACCATGCGGCGGGTGACAAATGAATGGCGCAATATGTAACAGCAAAAGCAAATAGAATAAGTGCAACGGCGAGATAGGACAGGAACTTTACGCCACGCTGCCCGTAATATTCATTAATAAAGTCGGTCATGATAAATACAACAGGCCAGAGTAATACGCCTGCGGTTAAGTTAAAACTTAAATTGTCTTCGCCAAGTAATGAGAATGTTGTTGCGTTTACCCCTCGTTTCTTCTAAAGAAAATATCTTGCCACCAATCATTTCAGCAATAAGTGCGTTGGTAATAAAGAAGCCAGCAAGAATAATAAACAGCTTAGTTTTTTTTATCAAACATTCCTTCAAAAGTAAGTGAAGAAAAAAAAATAAGTTGATTTTAAACTTTTGTATTTTTGCAAAGTCCAAACACAATCAAATAAAAAATAGAAAACTATGAAAAAAATGATTTTAGCAGCTATCGTATGCTGTGCACTAACTTTTGACATGCAAGCGCAGTCTAATTACAAAGTAATCACTATCGTTGAGTCCATTGTACCTGGTGGAGTAGGCCGTTCTCGTATGGTAGAAGAAAAGTCTCCATTAGACCATTCGAACTTTACAACGGAGCGTACAGACGGTAAAAAAAGCAAGCAACGCGACGTAAAAAGAAGTGATGCTAAAGTGGATAAGTTTGCCGAGACCAAGTTGCTTAATTTTTATAGCATGGTGGGTATTAACTTCCAAAATGTAGCTTCTAATGATGCGTTGATTTCTTCTAAGATTAATCAAATGGCACAAGACGGCTGGAACTTAAAATTTGTAACCAGTGGAGTAGAAAGCGACTCTGGCAAAGGAGATGGCAAGGGTATTTTTATTACTCGATTAATATTTACGAAGTAAATTAATACACTAGATATAAAAAGGGCTTGAAGCACAATGCTTCAAGCCCTTTTTGTTTTTTTATAAGGTTGAATTTAAGTCAATAGACCACCACTTACATTAATAACATCACCCGTTACATAATTAGCCATTTCGCTTCCTAGGAATACACAGACATTAGCAATATCCTCGGCTTGGCCAAAACGAGCCAATGGAATAGCTGCTTTGTATTTTTCTGCACCTTCGCCATCTTTTAAGTAAGATGTCATGTCTGTCTCAACAAATCCAGGTGCAATAGCGTTACAACGAACATTACGGCTACCTAATTCTTTAGCTATACTTTTTGTGAAACCTATGACACCAGCTTTACTGGCTGCATAAGAGCTCTGCCCAGCGTTACCCATCATGCCTATTACAGAACTCATATTTATTATAGCTCCATTACGTGCTTTCATCATTGGGCGCATAACTTGCTTGGTCATATTAAATACACTTTTCAAGTTTATAGCCATAACATCATCCCACTGCTCTTCGGTCATACGCATAAGTAAGTTGTCCTTAGAGATGCCCGCATTATTTACAAGGATATCTATTTTTTCAAAATCTTCTATCACGCTTTTTACTAAGCTTTCGCAATCGGCCATTTCGCCGGCGTTGCTTTTGTAGCCTTTGGCTTTGATGCCTAATGCGCTGCACTTTTCTTCAATTACTTTTGCTAATTCAGCACTTCTATCACTTACGTATGTAAATGCCACATGACAACCTTGCTCTGCAAATTTCATTACAATACCTTCGCCAATTCCTCGGCTTCCACCTGTGACAATGGCTACTTTATTTTCTAATAATTTCATTTTTTAGTTCTTATTGGTTAAATGTAAAAATTGAATATTGATTTATGAAAAATATTTCTGTTTTCTTAATATAGTTTCTTGTATTAATGGAGGTTCAGTTTGAATGAAAGTAAAAATTACATTCGATTCATAGTTAAATTCAACAATACTGAGTGCATTGAGCTCTTCTTCTAAAAAATGCCAATTTATTGAAGGGAAATTTTGTTTGACTTCTTTGGGTAAAGCAGAAGCGTTTTTGGAAAGTATAATTAGGTTCATTCTGATGGCGTTGTAATTTTTTTCATCATCGTTAATGATTAAATCTTCCCAACTGCTAAAACCATAACAATATAAAGTTATTTTTTCACAAGCCTCAATAATATTGAACAATTGGAATCTGTATTCTCTAAAATAATCCATTAATTAAACTTCTTTATATCGAAAACAATCCGTTATATGATCATTGACCATGCCCGCAGCTTGCATATAGGCATAACAAATGGTAGAGCCTACAAATTTAAAACCACGTTTCTTTAAGTCTTTACTCATGGCGTCGCTTTCCGCAGTGCTCGCAGGAATGTCGCTATGTTTTTTCCATTTATTCTTTATCGTTTTACCCTTTGTAAAAGACCAAATGTATTGATCAAATGAGCCAAACTCTTTTTGAATTTCCATAAATGAAATAGCATTGGTAATGGAAGAGCGAATTTTTAATTGATTACGAACTATACCTGTGTCTTGCATTAAAGCTTGCACCTTATCTTCTTTGTATTTAGCTATTTTTTTATAATCAAAATTGTTGAATGCCTTCGCAAAATTCTTACGCTTATGTAAAATTGTACGCCAGCTTAATCCTGCTTGAAAACCATCCAATAATAAATATTCAAAATGTTTTTTATCGTCGTGCACCGGCGTACCCCATTCCGTATCATGATAGTGTGCTTCTTGCTCATCATGTTGTGCCCAGTAACATCTTGTCATTTTTTTTGGGTTGGTTGTTTAGGGTTTAGAGGTTTAATTGTTTAGGGTTTATAAAGTTTATTGGGTTTATGTGGTTTATCTTTTATTCATCAATTCATCAAATCATCAAATCATCAAATCAGCACATCATCAAATTAGCACATCATCAAATCAGCAAATCAGCACATCAGCAAATCAACTATCTATCAGAATGTAGCGATATTCTATTACCTTCCGTATCCACGATAAAAGAGTAATACCCAACATCTGAAGAGATGAGCGTTTTAGGAACAATGACTCGCCCGCCATTTTGAGCGGCTCTATCTAAGACTAAATTTAAATCAGGATTAGCATTCATATATAATAATGAACCTGCACCGGAAGGGATATAGCCTTCGCCAAAACAAATAGCTCCGCTCACCTTGCCATCGTGTGTTGGGAAGTAAGCCATTTTATAATTTTGTATTTCCGTAGAGTCCATTTCTATGTCAAAGATGGTTTCGTAAAACTTCTTTGCACGGTCAAAATCGCTTACTGGGATTTCGAACCAACTGATAATATTCTTTTCTGTAGCCAATCTAATCTTCTTTTGTTGTGGTTAAAATTAATATTTAAAGCTCGAAGTAAGAAATTTAACCCGCCTAGCCTTGTTAACTCACGCGTTTAAAGCGCAGTCGCAATGAATTTACTATCAAAACAACATCGCTTAAGGCCATAACACCTGCGCCAAAGGTTGGTGTGAGAAAGCCAAGGGCTGCCACGGGAATGGCAACAATATTGTACAAAAAGGCCCAAAAAAGGTTCTGTTTTATGGTCAAGAATGTATGCTTACCTAGGCCAATAGCTTCGGGCAATGCTTCTAATGTATTGTTGGATAAAATGACGTTGGCCGTTTGCATAGCGATCTGCGTCGCATCACTAAGCGAAATGCCAATATCGGCTTGCGAAAGTGCGGGACTATCATTTATCCCATCACCGATCATGGCTACTCCACCTTGTTGGGATAGTTCTTCAATCTTGGCTAGTTTCTCATGGGGGAGCTGTTCAAAAAAGACACTTTTTATTCCTAATGTTTTTGCCACGGCTTGGCATTTTTCTTTTCTATCACCCGATAGTATGGCTAGTTTATAACCTTTGGCTTTGAGTGATTTGATAACAAATTTTGCTTCAGGCCTAAGTTCATCTTCTAAGTCTATAAATCCTAATAATGCACCGTTTCTTAGTACAAATAAATCATGTCGTTCGGTAGTCAGTTTTTGCGCTATGCGGAAAGATCCAATTTCAATTCTATCTCCGTCTTCATTTCGGCCTTTAATTCCTTTGCCTTTAATTTCTTCTACTTCTGTATAATTATGAGGTGGTACTTTCCATTGGTCCACAAAACTTTTAGCAATAGGGTGGGAGGAATGTTGCTCGAGGCCGAGTATCATTTCTTTGAAACTATTTTCACTCATTCGGCTATCTAGTATTTGAATATTACCAATCTTTAATTTGCCCGTTGTGAGTGTTCCTGTCTTGTCAAAAAGGATGTGCTTTAGGTTCGTAAATTTTTGTAAGGTATCGCCTCCTTTAATTAATATGCCATTTCTCGCAGCACGTCCCATGCCAACCATAACAGCTGCTGGTGTGGCTAAGCCCATAGCGCAAGGGCAGGAAATAACCATAACAGCGATGGTACGCATCATACTTTGTGCAAATGAAATATCTGCAATAAAGTAATTGATTAAAAAAGTAAGTATAGCTATACCAATGACTACAGGAACAAAAATGGCACTGATTTTATCAGCCAGTTTTTGCATGGGTGCTTTTGTGGCTTGTGCTTTATTGACTAACTGTATTATTTGGGAAAGTGCTGTGTTCTTTCCAACCTCTGTCGCTTGCATTCGGAACGAGCCGTTTTCTACCACGGTGCCACCAATAACTATCTTGCCTTCTTTTTTATCAGTTGGTAAGCTTTCGCCCGTCATCATACTTTCGTTGATGAGCGCTTGACCTTTTAATACTATCCCGTCTACTGGAATGTTGTCGCCATTATTAACTTGTAATATGTCGTTCGTTTTTACTTGGCTGTTAGGCACTTCTAGTATCGTTTCTTTGCCAATGCTATCCGTAAAAACAATGCGCGCTGTTGTTTTTTGTAATTTTATTAATTCAGTTAAGGAAGAGGCCGTTGTTTTTACGGCCACTTGTTCTAAATAATTACCGAGCAATACAAGTGTTACAATGGAGGCACAGGTTTCAAAAAATAAATAATCACTAGCTTGCTCGGGATAAAACTGCCAACCAATGATGCTGTAAATAAATGCCGCACTGGCGCCAATAAAAACCAATACATCCATATTGGGCATCTTATTTTTTAAAGAGCGTAATGCATTCTTTCCAAAATATATAATACAAATAATATAGGTAGGGATACAAAGTAGAAATTGTATAAAGGGATTGTGCAATGGTTCCCAAGAAACGAACATATGCGCAATTAATGGAAGCCAAAAAATGGTACTGATGATTAATAGGTTTCGTTCCTTATTATTAGGCTTGTGTTGATGATTGTCGTCACTTTCGTTATCCTCAACTTTGGGATAGCCCAATTTTTCTAAATCTTTAAATAGATTGGCTTCCTCAATATGCTCTGGTTTAGTGAAGTTAAGTTCGCCTGTTGCAGAATTAGCGACGATATCAGATGCACCTTGCTTTTCAAGAAATTTTTCTACAGTGAGCGCACAATTTCCGCAGGTCATGCCATCTATTTTGCAAGAAACGTGTGTGCTCATAACGGCAAAGTTATGAGTATGTTTAACATTATGAAATAAAAAATGTTTTTATCTTACCAACTATTATTGTCATGTTAACTTCATTAACTTATAAATCCCCTATTTATGAAAAAAATAATCATAGAATTACCCATAGTATCCGCTTTTAGTTAATATTACTGGTATTGGTTTAGCATTGACCATTGCTTTTAAAGTAAAATTGGGCATATTGCTCATAAAGGTTCTTCGATTAAATCTATAGAAAAATTCATCTAGGTAGTGCTTTGCTTTGTCTTTACCAATTGAATGATGAATTCCTCTGATCCACGCTTTAAGATTCATCATTAGATTATGAATTTGCGGAAAATTCTTACCCTTGTTTGATAGTTTTTGATCTAGATGATAGTCTTTACCAAGGGGTAAATATCCCCTCCATTTATCAGTCGTGACCTTAGCACGCTT
>CALIIL010000110.1 GCA_938017685.1 uncultured Chitinophagaceae bacterium | reverse complement strand
GTAAAATCTTAGGGGCGCTTGCTTATCTATAGCAGTCTTAATGTTTATCTGATTCATCATTCCCGCGCAAGCGGGAGTCTGTATGGTTAGTAGCTAAAAAGTATCAAGACCCAAATCGGCTATTCGTGCAGAATTTAAGAGATTTTAATGTCAGTAGTTTGCTGCCCATTTGAGTCATTCAAAACTCGATAACCAAGATCAATGTGCTCGGTAAGCCATTGGGCATTACTATTGAGAAAATATTATTCCTTGTACTGTCGATTGAATTACTGCGTCGGATATTGAGTTATCATCATTCGGCACAAGGGATCGCCAAATATCATCTTTTAAGACAATCTCATTTTCAGTCATCACCAAATTTTCAGTCATATTTATAAGTTTTATCACAGCAGACGAGTCTGCATCAATATCTTCAGTTTGTGACAAATCTTCTGGAACATCGATAACAATCTCATATGAGTTTCTTGGTTTGAGAATAGCCTCTATCGAGTGCTTGTTGAATTTGGCTATAGTTTTATTAAAAGCCGTGATATGTAAGTCAATTACGTTTTTCCCTCCTTTTACAAAAGCCTCGGCAGATGGAATTTTCAACTTCCTTTTTATGCCAAAGACTGGATCTTCAAAATCAACCGAATCAACTACTTTTTTCTTATTTATATACATAGTAGCCCTTGGTGGATGGGCCTCGCCCTGCACAATCCTATAAGGCCTTATTTTCAAGAATGCAGTGTCTAAGGCCTCCTCATCAGGATGAACATAAATACTGGCACACGAAAACAACATTAGTGAAATAAGAATAATTAAAGTGATACGCATAGATAAATTATTTTATGAATGGTTAGGTTAACAACGACAGAAATGAGTATGTTTCAGCCTGTTTGAACAATCAAGCAAAACGTCCCTTTCTTGCCCTTAACTGTCATTTGAAAGCACGCTACATTCCTCACTTTACAAAATTTTGGTATTTATCAAATGTCTTTTCAACATCATTTCTATCATAAGACGTAACACTCCAAGTGTATTTTTCTTTTCCTTTAATAATTCTTTTCTTGGCCATATAAGCACCGCTGCCTTGTTATTTAGGGGCGACAAAATAAGTAGTAATATATTTATTATTCTCCTTATCAAAATTAGATGAAAAGCGAGTTACCATATCGCCTAAAATTTTTTCTCCTTGAATAATTGAATCATCTAACATTTTTTTTATTGCTGGATCGTATTCGCCAATATCAAACTCAAGTCCTGAAGGGCCTTTTGTTATGATAATTCCTATACCTCTACCTTCATCCTTGGAACCGTACATCGTATTTTTTATAATTTCAGTAGGCGTTACTGGAGCTATAATTTCAAAATCATCAAACACCGTGTATAAACTATACTCTTGACCAAAAGTTACGGCTGGGTGTAAAAACAAAATCGAAATTAAATATTTGAGAAATTTCAGTCTAAAAAAGCCAGTATGATCTCGGCTACGATCATGGACTACACCGTTATTTCTTTTCATTACTATCCTCTAATCGTTTAATTTTAACTCACACACCTATTGTTTATCGTAAGTATATTGAGCGAATATTTGAAGTGTCATCGACACTAGCGGCTAGTTTTCTTATTCTCGCAATAAAGTCAACGAAAAAACAAAAACCACTAGCCAGAAGAGATAGCGCATTGCTGCTTTAAAGGTAGCACTAACAGCAGCTCTAAAAGCAACTTTTGATATTCCTAATAAATCATCAAGTGATTCCTTCGCCATGCTTTTGGCTTGGATTTTAGCCTTAGCAATCCAATCATTTAATATATCGTCGCTGGAGGCTGTGTTGTAATTGTGAGAACAGTCTTTAGTGGTGCTGGAATAGTGATCATCATCAATTTCAGTGTCAGCTTTATATATATGGTCGTACCTAGTTCTCGCTTCATCATCACCTAAAATCAAATACGCTTCGTTTACCAGTTGCATATTCTGATTTGCATCAGTCGCTTTATTCCTATCTGGGTGCCATTTTTGTGCCTGTACTCTAAATGCTTTCTTTATTTCACTTTTTGACGCGTTTTGATCTATTTTCAAGATTGCATAATAATTATTCACTAGTCACCTTTGTTTAAAGTGATTTTAGTAGAAGACGGCCTATATTTCCAAATCGCTCTTAGCGCTGCAACCATCCCAATGAATACGACGGCCAACGGGAATACCATATATTCTTTTGCATCAGCAACTATAAAAATTTGTACGGCAAAGGTGTATATCAAAAATCCTAAGATTAGTACTGCGAATATCAGTACGAGTTTAATTATTTTTCTAATCATTTGTGTGCCATTCGCGCTTTTTAAAGTAACCCAAAATTATTTTTACAGATGACGCTTTCTATTTTTTGCATGGGCACAAGCAAAGAGAGCCCCACCCTTACTCATAATAGAAGCTGGCCAGTTTTCTCCCAAATTTGAAAGCCGAACGACTGTTTTAAAAGACATTTATCAGCTTTCAAACATTCAATAAAATGACTCTTTTGTTGAATGTTTCGTTTTAGCATCTTCATAGATACTAGTCCTTTAGTGCTTCGTGCTAATCAAAAATACCAGTGTAATGTAGAAAGTCCCCAAATGCCCCCTTTCCCAAAATAGCCCCTTTGAGTATACAACGCCCTCTCGGGATTTTCTAATTAGGCAGAAAATTGCTGCTTAGCGGGCATTTGAGGTTTTGTTGTCGCGTAGCGAGGAACGAGCGGAATGAAACCGTCTCTGCGCCGCAGGGGCGTACACCAACTGATCGTTATATATTTACATTTCATCAAGATAATCTAAGAAAGAATCAACGTCATCTTGGATACCTTCATGCAACTCGGAATATGATGGGCAGGTGCTTGGATTAGCTTTACAATTATCCCACATATTGCCAATTTCAATCAGATCCCGTTTATCAAATGAAAATCTTTGTTCTGAAAGTATATTGTGCGCCGACATCTTACATTCATAATTCGAGTAAAACATTATTCTAAATATATCGGTAAGGTTCTCACCACAGTCATAACTCTCTAACGCAAAAGCTAATGTTCCACAACGCTTCGGGTCAATTGGATAAATAACACCTTCGATTAATGGCTTTACTGCCTTCGAACTCTTCAGTTCTTTTAATGAGAGAGCCGCTCTATTGCGAATGCTACTGCTTGCCGATTTTAAGCACTCAATAAAGAAATCATCCGCAGATTTTCCCATTACAAGAACTAGCTCTTCAGCAACAGTCTCTGATTCTTCCCAACTAGAATATAGGAATTTATTTTGAAGATTTAAAGCCTTATTCAAGTTCTATCCTTTATTGTTAGAGGCGATAGTCAAATCTTTGTATACGCCGCCAGAAACTGCCAGAGCGAGATGGCTGCATTTTTGAGTGTTTTGCAAAAAAGAAGACAGCTTGCGGAGGTCATATTCGCTACCTTGTTAACTGTGTTTTTTGACGTACCAGTGTTCATACCAATCATCAGCGTCAGGTTTATTTGGACAATAAGGAACATAAAGGTAATACCCTCCCTCAAATTCAAGCTGAAGCTCTTTTTTTTCGGTGAAGCTGAAGCCAACAAAAACAATCTCATTTAGTGGGTCAAGCTTTTTACTCCAATCTAGAAAACCATTACCTTCTTCGGTGTAGTCAAGAGACTCCGTAACAAGCTCAGTCTCTGTTTGCAACTCCCATGGAGCATCGATCCAAATATACGATTCACCCTTTGGATTATTATCGCACCCAAACCGTAATTTTATTGAGTTACATGCAATAGTCCGCTCACAAGACTGCCCTAAAAGCTCTTTTATTAACTCTAAATAACTAACACGGCTCATAAGTATGTACAGTTAACAGTTTTATTATCCGAAAAAATGTTTGGATATTTCAAATAGTCGGGCACTAGAAGTAACCGCCCAGTTATCGCTTCGAGTATGCAACAGCCTTAATGAATATACAATTTTCTCAAAGTTGTCCAACACCGAAAACCTTTCGCTTGAGAACAAGGTTGGTTCTAACTAACACGTTTAAAGTGCTTCATTCTGGGCTAGAAAATGCTTATACATTTCGT